>DASVRH010000086.1:0-12800 GCA_036388715.1 Solirubrobacteraceae bacterium
GAGAGCGCGATCGGGCCGGGGGAGACGATCCTGTCGGTCGAGCGCGGGCGGAGGTGGATCGTGAGGCTGCGCGGGGCGCGGCGCCGCACGTATCGCCTTGAGGCCTCGCTCGCGACCCTCCGCCGCCCGATCCGGCGGGTCTGCGCGGTGCGGGGCGCGCGGAAGTGGTCGTTCTCGCGCCGCTCCCGCGTCCTGCGCGCGACCTTCCGCGCGCGGCGGGCGACGCTCGTCGTGCGCGGCTGCCGCGCCCGCCGCTAGCGGAGCAGCGGGACCGTGTGCTTGCGCGGCTCGGGGCCCCACGAGAACGCGCGGCCGTAGCCGCCGAAGCGGGTGACGGTCGCCTCGAGCGTCGCCTCGCGCGCGCGGCGCACGAGCGAGTGGGTGTAGGGGCCCAGCCGCCAGGTCTCCGTCCAGCGCTCGCCGGGGTCGCGCACGATGGTCGGCGTCTCCTGGAGCCAGAGCTCGCGCCCGGGGCCGGCGCCGTTGCGAACGCGCACGATCGCGTGGACGAGGCCGCCGCACTCCCGCTTCCCGGCGGGGCAGGCGAACCGCAGGCTGAGCGCGCCGCTGCGGTAGAGGCGGGCCGCGCCCTGCGGCCGTGCGTGCTCGCACGCCGCCGCGGGCGGCGCCGGCGGTCGCCGGTCGACGTCCCACACCATGACGTAGGCGCGCATGCACGGTTTCTCCGCCCACGCGAGGCGCTCGCCGTCGAAGTCCCACCCGCGGTCGGCCCTGCGCACGCGGTGGCCGGCCACGATCCGGCCGCTGCTGCGCTCGAGGACCGCGAAGCGCGAAACGGACTGGCCTTCGGGGCTCGCGGCGTCGCGCTGCCGCACGGCGATCCGGTCGCCGCCCAGGCGCACCTCGTCCGGGGCGAAGGGAAGACCGATCACCTTCGGGGTCGGGCGCCGCGGGCTCGCGACCCGGACCTGCCGGCTCCGGTACGCCCAGGTGTAGGCGACGGTGCCGTCGGCGGCGAGGTCGAACAACCCGGTCTCGCGCTTCACGCGGAGCACCTCCTCCTCCGTGGCCCTGCGGAGCACGACGAGGTCGGCGCCGGGGAATCCGGGGGCAGGCTGGTGGAAGGCGATGAGGTCGCCCTCGATCTGCGCGTCGTCCGGCTGGGGGGTCCCGTACCGCCGCACGCCCGCCGCGTCGTGGACCTCGATCGCCCACTCGTGGAACAGCACCGCCGGGCAGTGGACCCCGAACGCGGCCCGCGCGACGAACGGCCTGACGCCGCAGGTGCCCTCGACGAGCGAGAGCGGCCCCGCGACCGGCCCCGCCCGGAGAGCCGACCGGGGCGGCGTCTCCCGCGTGTACTCGGCGAGCGCCACCCGTCCCTCGGCGACGTCGAGGTCGAACTCCCGCTCCTCGTACGGGTGGCGGTCGATGACCCGGCGCCCACGGGGCCCGCCGGCGACCACCGCGATCGTCCGGCGCGGCGGATCGACCTCGGCCCAGACGAGCTCCGTGCCCGCGAAGAAGGGCCCCGCGACCGACCCGGAGCTCCCGGGGAAGCCGAGGTACGGATCGCGGGCGCCGGTCTCGATCGCGCGGTTCTGGCCGTGCGCCGAGGCGGGGCCGAGCAGGATCAGGAGGCCGGCGATGACGAGGCACGCGCGCACGCATCTGACGGAACCCGCCGCGGCCGAGGGAGTTCCGCCGCTCGCGACCGGGCCGGCCCGCCTACCGCCGCAGCGTGATCCGCACGGAGGCGCGGACGCCGCCGACGGTCACGGTCACGACGACGGGCAGGCGCCGCGCGCGGCGCAGGGCGCGGCGGGCGCGGCCCGAGAGGCGCAGGCTCACGGTCACCCTGCCCGTGGCCTTCGCGCGGAAGCGCCCCGCGGCGACGCTGAACCGGCGGCCGCGGCGCGGGCGCACCGCGACCGTGCCCGCGGCGCCGGGGGCGGTGTCGAAGACCAGGCGGAACCGGTTGCGGCGCACGCGCACCGAGCGCGCCGTGCGGGTGAAGCGCACGAACGGGCCCGTCGATGGTGGAGGGGGCTCGATGCCGGGGGGCGGGGGCGGAGGCGGAGGACGAGGAGGAGGCGGCGGCGGCTGGTCGTCGGACGGGGGCGCGGGCGCCGTCGTGAACGTCCGGTCCTCGCCCTCGGCCGCCACCTCGCCGAAGCGCAGCGCCTGCGCCCGGTAGTGGTACGTGGTGTCGGGCGCGAGCGACGCGATCGTCGCCTCGACGGCGCGCCCGGCGTACGCGTCGCCCGCGGCCGCCTCGTCCGTCGCCTCGCCGTACGCCGTCGTCGTGCCGTAGACGAAGCGGTAGCCGGTCGCGGCGCCGTTGGGGTCGACTGCGCCGCCCAGCGTGGCGGCATCGTGTCCGACCCCGGTCGCGGCGGCCGTGGTCGCCGCCGCGCTGTTGTCCTCGCACGGATCGCGCGCGACGTCGCGCAGGCCCCAGCCGTCCAGGCGCCCGGCGTCCGGCGTCGTGGCGTCCGCGACCGTCAGCGTCCACGTCCCGGCGGCGGGCAGGCCGTCGAACGCGGCGAGCGTCTCCTGCGGTTGGTAGCGGCCGGAGTAGGGCGCGGCCGAGTCGTCGATGGCGCCGGACGCCTCGTCGTCCAAGACCGTGCCCAGGAAGTGGTCGCCGTCGTTGTCCGGCCCGCCCGGCCGGGCGACGAGGATTCGCGTCACGCCGCCGTGCGTCAGCGAGATCGTCACGTCGTTGACGTACGGGTGGAGGAGCGTGTCGATGCGCACGTCGACGTCCTCGACCTCGCCGCCTTCCGGCACGACCAGGCTGGACTGCGCCGACGCCGTGCCGTCGGGGATGTCGACGCTCTCGGTGCTCGCGGGCCCGTCGACGGCGCGCGAGCCGAGGGCGAGGGGCACCGGCAGCGAGGCCGACCCCGCCGTGGTCGTGACGTCGAGCCCCAGCGTCCGCTCCGACTGGCACGTCGCGCCTTCGTCGACGCCGATCGCGAACCCGCCCGAGCCGCCCTCCGTGGCCAGCACCGGCAGCGACGGCCAGCTCGCGCTCGGATCGGTCACCGTGACGTCGGGCGCCCCGGAGAGCGTCCCCGCGAACGCCGCCAGCGGGCCGACCGACAGGTTGCGCACCCGCTGGACGAGGTCGGCGGTCTCGCCCGGCTCGGCGATGCCGTCCCGGTCGCCGCCGCGGTCCAGGACGTCCGTGTCGCCCAGGCCCACGTTCGGCAGGTCGAACGCCTCGACGGCGCCCGCCACGTTCTTCCCCGACGAGGACGCGCTCGCGCCGAGGCCGCGGGCGGCGAACGCCGTCCACAGCGCGACGTAGTGGTCGCCGCCCGTCGCCAGGTCGGCCTGGATGATGGCGTCGCGCATGTCCACGAAGGTCGGGGCGGGCGGGCTGATGCGCAGCGCGTCGGCGACGAGCCCGCGCGTGACGGAGGACCCGAGCTCCTCCCGGATGTCCCACAGCGTCTGCGACCACATCTCGCCGGCGGTGTGGGGCACGGGCAGCGCGGCGATGTCGCCGTACGTGTAGCCGCCGTTGCACGGCGCCGCCGCGTCGCCGACGCCGCAGTCGATCGGCTTCGAGCGGATGCCGGTGCCGTTCCAGTACCGGCCGTAGGCCACCTCGCCGGGCTGCTCGGTGTCCTCCCCGAGCAGGCCCTGGGCGCCGAGGAAGTCGAGCGAGTACCAGTCGCTCCAGCCCTCGCCCATGCTGATCGCCTGCTGGCCGGAGAGCATCGACGCCCCACTCGGGTCGACGACGAGCCGGTTGGTCAGCCCGTGCGTGTACTCGTGGTAGATCGTCTCGGCGTTGTGACTGCCGAGCACGTCGCGCGGGTTGGCCCGCGGGCCCATCTGGAGCCGCGGGTTCTCGCCGTCGGGCGGGGTGTTCATGCTGGCGTTGTTGAACATCCCCACGTCGTCGCTCTCGGCGAGCACGCCGTCGCTGCCCACGCCCTGGCCGGAGGCGTTGACCTCCTCGAAGTTGCCGGACGCCTCGTCGAAGCCGATCGGCGGCGCGAGCAGCCGGTCGTGGAACTTGTTGACGTGGAAGAAGAGGTTCGTCGCCGCGTGGTGCTGGTTGACGGCGAGCGATGAGACGTCGTCGGAGTTCCACGTGCAGAACGCCGGCGCCGGCGGGCACGGCGTGCCGCCCGCGACGGGCTGGAGGGTGTAGAGCGGATCGTCGCCCGCGCTGGGCTGCGTCTCCTCGCCGGCGCCGGCGGCGTCGTTCGCGTCGAGGTCGCTGTAGGCGTGCGCGTTGTTCCCGTTGAGCGTGGTCGCGCCGGCGGACAGGTACGGCGCCAGGTCGACCTCGGCCGCGGCGCCGCCGTCGCCGTTCGCGCCGGGGTGGCGCTGGAAGACCTCGGCCGCCGACTCGTCGAACGTCAGCGAGCGGCGCCGGAGGATCGAGCCGGTGTCCGCGCCGACGGCCTGCTCGTAGGCGCGCCCGTCGTCGCCCGTCACGATCACGCGCCAGACGAGGCGTCGGCCGAGCAGCGCCAGCCTCGCGCTGTCGCCGCCGGCGAAGCGCGTTCGCCGCTCCGCCCCCGGGGACGTGGTCGCGCGCGCCGACCGCGCTCGCGCCCCCACGTCGGCGAGCGCCGCCCGGTGGCCCTGCGCGGCGCTCAGCGCCGGCTCGGTGTCGGCGGAGGCGCCGAAGCCCGGCTCGGCCCCGCCGCCGATCGCGATCAGCCGGCCGCGCGCGTCGACGTGGGCGACGATGCCGGTGTCGTACGACGCGATCCCGCCGGCCGTCTGGACCCAGCGCAGCGTCGTGATGCCGCTCGGCGAGGTGGCCCGCGCCGTGCGGCGCAGGCTGCCGAGATCCGCGGGGTCGAGCCCGAAGTGCCCACGGACGTAGTCGAGCGCGACCTCGGCCGGGTCGCGCTCGCTCGGGCGGGTGAGGAAGCCGCCGTCGCGCCGGAGGTCCTGCGGGACGGCCGCGCGCGCCGAGGGCGCGAGAAGCGTCGCGGCGAGGGCGGTCAGGAGGACGATGCGGCCAGGCAGATGCCGACCCTACACTGGGAGGAGGACCCCCGGCCGGGCTTTTTGCCCGGTCGTTCTGCGTGCCTTCAGACCATGCTCCGCACCCTCCTCCAGCACTTCGACGACGACCCCCAGGCGGTCGCGCTCCAGCGCGACGGCGGCCGCGCGTTCGTCAGCCAGTCGCTGCGGCCGTACCTCGTCGCGGCGCTCGCCGAGGCGGGCGAGGGGCCGATGCTCGTCGTGGCCGGCGACGACCGCCAGGCCCGCGACCTCGCCGCCGACCTCAAGGCGTGGCTGAAGCCGCGGCCCGTGCGCTTCTACCCGAGCCGCGGCGTGACGTACGAGTCGCACCTCGCGCCGCCGCCGCACCTCGTGGGATTGAGGGTGGCCGCGCTCGACGCCCTGATGGATCCGCCGTCGGGCGCCGAGCCGCCCGTGGTCGTCGTCTCCGCCGTCGCGCTCAGCGAGAAGGTCCCCGACCCCTCGCTGCGACCGCACGGGTTCGCCATCGCCAAGGGCGACCTGCTCGACCTCGAGGAGACGACCCAGCGCCTCGCCGCGATGGGCTACGAGCGGGTCGACCAGGTGGAGGACCGCGGCCAGTTCGCGATCCGCGGCGAGATCCTCGACCTCTACCCGGCCACGGCCGAGCGCGCGGTGCGCGTCGACCTCTTCGACATCGAGGTCGAGTCGCTCAGGGAGTTCTCCACCTTCACCCAGCGCAGCTTCGGCGACGTCGACGTGGTCGAGGTCGCGCCCGCGGCCGAGCTGGCCGTCGAGCACCGCGAGCTGGCCGAGATGGCGGCCGGCGACGAGGACCGCCCCGACATCGCCGAGCTGCTCCCCGTCGACCGGTTCGCGAGCTTCCTCGACCTCGTCGACGCGCCGGTCGTCATCGCCGCGGAGGAGGACGTCCAGCCTGCGCTGCGCGACCACTGGCAGGACGTCTGCGCGGCCTTCCACGACACCGACGCCCACCACCTCTACGTCAACCCGGACACGATCCTCGAGGCGCTGAGGGGAAGGGCGCGGATCGAGCTGAGCGCCGTCTCCGGCGACCAGCCGTTCGAGTTCCGCGCGCAGACCGCCGACACCGCGGCGCGCAGCCTCAAGGAGGCCGAGAGCGAGCTCGAGAAGCTCGTCCGCTCCGGCTACCGCACCACGGTCACGTGGGCCAACCGCGGCGAGGGCGAGCGCGCCGCCTACAACCTCAACCGCATCAAGGCGAGCTGGAACGGCGGGCCGGAGCCGCTGAAGTTCGTCCAGGCGTCGCTGCGCGACGGCTTCATCGCGCCCGCCTTCAAGCTCGCCGTCCTGCCCGACCACCGCCTCCTGCGCCGCCGGCGCACCGAGCGCACGGGCGGGATGGACGCCGGCCGCCGGCGCAGGGGCGCGCTGCGCTCGTTCGCCGACCTGCGGACGGGCGACATCATCGTCCACGAGGACCACGGCCTCGCCCGCTTCGCGGGCTTCGACACGAAGACCGTCGCCGGCGTCACGCGCGACTACCTGAACCTCGAGTTCGCCGGCACGGACAAGGTCTTCATGCCCGTCGACCAGCTGGCGAAGATCAGTCGCTACGTCGGCTCGGGCGGCTCGCATCCGCCGCTCTCCAAGCTCGGCGGCAAGAGCTGGGAGACGATGAAGGCGCGGGCCCGCCGCGCCGCGATGGAGCTGGCCGGCGAGCTGCTCAACCTCTACGCCGAGCGCAAGCGCCGCCGCGGTCATCAGTTCCCCGAGGACACCGAGTGGCTGCGCGAGTTCGAGGCGCGCTTCCCCTACCAGGAGACGGCCGACCAGCGCGAGGCGATCGAGCTCGTCAAGAGCGACATGGAGTCCGAGCGCCCGATGGACCGCCTGATCTGCGGCGACGTCGGCTACGGCAAGACCGAGGTCGCGCTGCGGGCCGCCTTCAAGGCGGCGGAGGCCGGCAAGCAGGTGCTCGTCCTCGTCCCCACCACGATCCTCGCCCAGCAGCACTTCGGCACCTTCTCCGAGCGGCTCAAGGACTACCCGATCACCATCGAGCACGTCAGCCGCTTCCGCAGCGCCAAGGAGCAGAAGGACGCGATCAAGGGGTTCGGCGAGGGCCGCGTCGACATCCTCATCGGCACGCACCGCCTGCTGAGCCGCGACGTCCGCGCCAAGGACCTCGGGCTGATCATCGTCGACGAGGAGCAGCGCTTCGGCGTCAAGCAGAAGGAGCTGCTGCGCCAGCTCAAGCTGAAGGTCGACGTCATCGCCATGAGCGCGACGCCGATCCCGCGCACGCTGCAGATGTCGCTCGCCGGGCTGCGCGACGTCACCGTCATCGAGACCCCGCCCGAGGGCCGCCGGCCGATCAAGACCTACGTCGGCGAGTACGACGAGGAGCTCGTGCGCCAGGCGCTCGAGCGCGAGCACAAGCGCGGCGGGCAGGCCTTCTTCCTGCACAACCGCGTCGAGACGATCGACGAGACGGCGGAGCGCCTGCGCGGCCTGTGCCCGCAGATGCGCTTCGAGGTCGCCCACGGCCAGCTCGAGGAGAAGGAGCTCGAGGCGCGGATGCTGAGCTTCCTGCGCGGCGACGCCGACGTCCTCGTCGCGACGTCGATCATCGAGAGCGGGATCGACATCCCGCAGGCCAACACGCTGATCGTCGAGCGCTCCGACATGTTCGGCCTCAGCCAGCTCTACCAGATCCGCGGGCGGGTGGGCCGCAGCCGCGAGCGCGCCTACGCGTACCTGCTCTATCCCAGCGCCGCGGCGCTGACGCCCGAGGCCGCCCAGCGACTGGCCGCGCTGTCGGACTACACGGAGCTCGGCGCGGGCTTCAAGGTCGCCATGCGGGACCTCGAGCTGCGCGGCGCGGGCAACCTGCTCGGCGACGAGCAGTCCGGCCACGTCGCCGCCCTCGGGTTCGAGCTGTACCTCCAGATGCTCGACGAGGCCGTCCGCGAGCGCGCGGCCGAGGGCGAGGGCGGCCGCGACGACGACTGGGAGCCCGTCCGCCTCGACATCAACGTCGACGCCTACGTGCCCGCCGACTACATCCCGTACGAGCAGGCCAAGATCGACATCCACCGGCGGATCGCGGCGGCCTACGAGGTGTCCGAGCTCGAGGAGCTGCGGACCGAGCTCGAGGACCGTTTCGGCCCGATCCCGGAGCCGCTGCAGAACCTCATCTCGCTCCAGCGGGCCCGCATAAAGCTCGGCCAGGCAGGGGCGACGGCGGTCAGCTTCCGGGGCAACCGTCTCGCTGTCACGCCGGTCGAGCTAGACTCGCACCGCGCCAAGAGGCTCCGGCAGGAGATCCCCGAGGCGTTGTACGAGTCCGGGAGGTCGCAGGTCTCGGTTCGGGTTCCCGACGATCCGGAGCAGCGATTCCCGGCAGTGGTCCGCGCCGCGGACGTCCTTCTGGCGGTCACGCAGGAAGCCGCTTAAGACGGTCCTAAGAACACTCCGCTTCTCTGAGCTAGGTATGAACAACGCTGACGCCCTCCGCCGCCGCATGCCCCGTATCGGGCTTGCGGCCCTCCTCATTCTCGCCCTCTCCGTCGTTGCGCTGAGCGCGTGCGGAGGCGATTCCGTCCCCGGCGACTCCGTCGCGAAGGTCGACGACGAGTCGATCAAGAAGGACACGTTCGATCACTGGATGCGGATCGCCGCGATCTCCTCGCAGGGCCCCGCGCCCGAGGGCGACGCGCCGCCGAAGGTGAACATCCCGCAGCCGCCGGAGTTCACCGCCTGCGTGGCCGACAAGAAGAAGACGTCGCCGAAGCCGGCCAAGGGCCAGCCCAAGCCGACGGACGACCAGTTCAAGGCCCAGTGCAAGCAGGAGTACGAGGGTCTGCGCGACCAGGTCATGCAGCTGCTCATCCAGGAGAAGTGGGTGCGCGGCGAGGCCGAGGAGCAGGGCGTCAAGGTCACCGAGGCCGAGGTCAAGAAGGCCTTCGAGGAGCAGAAGAAGCAGTCCTTCCCCAAGCCCAAGGACTACGAGAACTTCCTCAAGACCTCCGGCTTCACCGAGAACGACATCCTCTTCCGGGTGCGCCTCGAGCAGCTCTCGAACAAGCTGCGCGAGAAGGTCATCAAGGGCAAGGACAAGGTCTCCGACGAGCAGATCAAGACCTACTACGACAAGAACAAGAAGCGCTTCGCCCAGCCGGAGCGCCGTGACCTGCGCATCGTCCTGACCAAGACCGAGGGCAAGGCCGCCGAGGCCAAGAAGGCGCTCGAGGACGGCGGCAAGTGGAAGCAGGTCGCCAAGAAGTACTCGATCGACCAGGCGTCGAAGAACCAGGGCGGCTCGCTGCTCGCCGTCGCCAAGGGCCAGCAGGAGCCCGCGCTCGACAAGGCCGTCTTCGAGGCCGAGAAGGGCTCGCTCGAGGGCCCGGTCAAGACCCAGTTCGGCTACTACGTCTTCCAGGTCCAGAAGATCACGCCGGCCAGCCAGCAGACGCTGGAGCAGGCCAAGGCGACGATCCGCGGGATCCTGCAGTCCGAGAACCAGCAGAAGGCGCTGGACAAGTTCATCAAGGACTTCCAGGACAAGTGGAAGGGCAAGACGAACTGCCGCTCGGGCTACGTGACCCAGGACTGCAAGAACGCGCCGAAGCCGAAGAACACGTCGACCGTGCCGCCGGGCGCCGTCCCGCCGCAGGGTGGGGGCGCGGCCCCGCAGCCCGGCCAGGCGCCTCCGGGCTCCGCGCCGCCGCAGGGCGCGCCGCCGCAGGGCGCGCCGCCGCAGCAGCCGCAGGCGCCGCCGCCGCCCCAGGAGTAGGGCTGGCGCGAGAGGACATCACCGCGGCCCTCGGGCGCCTCGACGACGTCACGCGTGAGCTGCGTCGCGAGTGCCCGTGGGACCGCGAGCAGGACGAGCGCACGATCGTCCCGCACACGGTCGAGGAGGCCTACGAGCTGGCCGACGCCGCCAACCGCGGCGACGACGCCAAGCTGCTCGACGAGCTCGGCGACGTGCTCTTCCAGGTCCACTTCCTCTCGCTGCTCATGGAGGAGCGGGGGGCGGGGGACCTGGCGGCCGTGGCCGAGCATTGCCGGCAGAAGCTGATCCGCCGCCACCCCCACGTCTACGGGGAGGCCGAGGCCTCGACGGCGGGCGAGGTCCTCGCCAACTGGGACGAGATCAAGAAGGGCGAGGCCGGCCGCGAGCAGGGGATCTTCGGCGAGGTGCCCGAGAACCTGCCCGGGCCGCTGTACGCGCGGAAGGTCATCCGCCGCGCGCGGTCGGCGGGCATCGAGGAGCCGTCGCCCGACCTCCACGCGCTGGTCGACGGCGCCGAGGACTTCGACTCCGTCGGCGACCTGCTCTTCGCGGTCGTCGCCGAGGCGCGGCGGCTGAAGGTCGACCCGGAGCTCGCCCTGAGGGCGGCAGCAGATAGGTTCCGCGCCGCCCATGAGTGACATCCAGACCCTTCACGCCCGCCAGGTCCTCGACTCGCGCGGCAACCCCACCGTCGAGGTCGAGATCGCGCTGCGGTCCGGCGCCACCGGTCGCGCGCTGGTCCCGTCCGGCGCCTCCACCGGCGAGTTCGAGGCCACCGAGCTGCGCGACGGTGGCGAGCGGTGGATGGGCAAGGGCGTCACGCGAGCGGTCGCGAACGTCAACGGCGAGATCGCGGAGGCGGTCGGCGGCTTCGACGTCTTCGACCAGCGCGGGCTCGACACGCGGCTGATCGAGCTCGACGGCACGCCGAACAAGTCCCGCCTCGGCGCGAACGCGATCCTCGGCGTGTCGCTCGCCGCCGCGCACGCCGCGGCGGCGGAGGAGCGCCAGCCGCTGTGGCGCTACCTCGGCGGCGACGCCGCGCACGTGCTGCCGGTGCCGATGATGAACGTGCTCAACGGCGGCGCCCACGCGGACAACAGCGTCGACTTCCAGGAGTTCATGGTCGTCCCCGCCGGCGCGGCCACCTTCGCCGACTGCCTGCGGGTCGGCGTCGAGGTCTACCACGCGCTGAAGAAGACGCTGCACGACCGCGGCCTCTCGACCGCCGTCGGCGACGAGGGCGGCTTCGCCCCCGACCTCGAGTCCAACGAGGCGGCGCTCCGGGCGCTCGTCTCCGGCATCGAGGCCGCGGGCTACCGGCCCGGCGAGGACGTCTTCATCGCGCTCGACCCGGCGACCAGCGAGGTCCGCTCCGGCGACGTCTACGACCTCGAGCACGAGCAGCGCAAGCTGTCCTCCGAGGAGATGGCCGCCTACTGGGCCGACATGGCCGCGCGCTACCCGATCGTCTCGATCGAGGACGGCATGGACGAGGAGGACTGGGACGGCTGGAAGGCCCTCACCGACCGGATCGGGTCGACCGTGCAGCTCGTCGGCGACGACCTGTTCGTCACCAACACCGAGCGGCTGAAGCGCGGCATCGACAGCGGCACCGCCAACTCGATCCTCATCAAGGTCAACCAGATCGGGACGCTGACCGAGACGCTCGACGCGATCAAGATGGCCCGCGACGCCGGCTACACCGCCGTGATGTCGCACCGCTCCGGCGAGACCGAGGACGTGACGATCGCCGACCTCGCCGTCGCCACCGGCTGCGGCCAGATCAAGACGGGCGCGCCGTCGCGCTCGGATCGCGTCGCGAAGTACAACCAGCTCCTGCGCATCGAGGAGCAGTTGGGTTCCGACGCCACCTTCCCGGGACGAAGCGTCTTCCGCGGGTAAACCAAGGCGCATGTTGATGCGCTTCGACCCCTTCCGCGACTTCGACCGCGTCTGGGAGCAGATCGCGGCCCAGCAGACCGGGCGCCAGGCCCGCTCGTTCCCGATGGACGCCTACCGGCGCGGCGACGAGTTCGTCGTGCACTTCGACCTGCCCGGCGTCGACCCGTCGTCGATCGAGATCTCCGTCGACCGCAACATCCTCACCGTCGCCGCAGACCGGCGCTTCGAGCTCGAGGAGGGCGACGAGATCCTCGTCACCGAGCGCCCTCAGGGCACCTACACGCGCCAGCTCATGCTCGGCGACCAGCTCGACGGCGACCGCATCGAGGCCGGCTACGACCGCGGCGTCCTCACGCTCACGATCCCCGTCGCCGAGCGGGCCAAGCCGCGCAAGGTCGAGATCACCACGTCGTCCGACTCGCCCGAGGACGTGCAAGGCAGCTCTCAGTAGGGAGGAGCGCCCGCGCGCGCGGCGAATGGGCCTCTCGTGCCCGCCGCCGCACGCACGCCACGCCTGCCCGCACGCCCGCGCGTCCGCTGGGACCGCCTCGGGCGCATCGCGCTCTTGCTCGTGCTCGTCGGCGTGCTCGCGCTCTACGTCAAGCCGGTCCTCTCCTGGTGGAGCACGCGGCAGGAGTCGCAGAAGCGCGGCGCCGAGGTGACCGCCCTCGAGCAGGAGAACGAGCGGCTGCGCAAGCGCCGCGCGGAGCTGAAGGACCCGAAGATGCTCGAGCAGGAAGCGCGCGAGCTGGGCATGATCAAGCCCGGCGAGCGAGCCTTCGTGGTCGAGGGTCTTCCTCGGACTCCCGGCCGCTAGCCTCGGGGGCGTGGCCGCCCCCGACGCCTTCGTCACCGCCGCCTACCAGTGGAAGGAGGGCGAGCGCCGCGTGCGCGACGCGCCGCCGGAGCACCGCCGCTCCCTCGAGCGGATCGTCGAGCGCGTCCACGCCGAGCTGCGCCGCCGCCTCGGCAGCCGCTTCGTGACCGCCGAGCTCGTCGCCCTCTACGACCAGGGCACCTCGTGGGCGACGGACATCGCCACCCGCGTCGCGCCCGACGACCCCGACGCCTGGGACCCGCGGATCGTGGCCGACGCCGCCTTCGCCCGGTACCTCCGCGAGGCCGAGGACTACGCGGGCGGCCGGCGGATCCTCGATGACCGCTAGCCGCGCGCGCCGTCGACGCG
>DASVRH010000087.1:0-8107 GCA_036388715.1 Solirubrobacteraceae bacterium
CGACTACTACGGCAACGAGGTCGGGCGCTTCCTGTGGGCGTACGGGCGCGTCCGCAACGACGACGGCACCGTGATCCACGGCTGGTGGCCCTACGCGCACAGCGCGTGGAACCAGCCCTGGACCTACCACGCCGTCCCCGCCTGAGCTGGACCGGGGCGCGCCGGCACCGCCCGGCGCGCCCCGCCCGCCATTGACGGGAACCCCTACCGGTGAGAGAGTCCCGACTCGGTGTCACCGCACCTGATCGACCCGCCGCTCCGCCGGCCGCTGAAGATCTTCGCGCTCGACCCCATGCGCTCGCGCGGCGCGCCCGGCGGGCTCAGCGTCGACATCGCCAACGAGGTCGGCCTCCAGCCCGGTCCGTGCGGGGAGCGCGTGCGGGTCGTCGACTACGACGGCGTCCAGAAGCGCTTCTACGAGCCGGTCGACCTCGACGACCCCGCCATCCTCATGCAGGGCGGGCTCGACCCGACTGAGAGCGACCCGCGCTTCCACCAGCAGATGGTCTACGCGGTCACGATGCGGACGCTCGAGAACTTCGATCGCGCTCTCGGCCGCAAGATCACCTTCCGCGGCGACAAGCTCCTGCTCGTCCCCCACGCGTTCGTCGGTCCGAACGCCTTCTTCGAACCGAACCTGAAGGCCGTCTGCTTCGGCTACTTCCCCGCCGACACGGAGCGCCCGGGCGAGAACATCCCGGGCCAGCCGATCTTCACCTGCCTGTCGCACGACATCATCGCCCACGAGGTCACCCACGCCCTCGTGCACCGCATGCGCCAGCGCTTCGGCGAGCGCACGAACCCGGACGTCCTCGCCTTCCACGAGGCGTTCTCCGACATCGTCGCGATCTTCCAGCACTTCTCGTTCCCGTCGGTGCTGCGCGACGCGATCCGCAAGTCGCGCGGCAACCTGCGCCGGCGCACCGACCTCGTCGACCTGGCCGCGCAGTTCGGCCACGCGACCGGCCGCGGCGAGTCGCTGCGCACGGCGATCACCAAGCCCGACCCGCAGCTCTACCTGTCGACCACCGAGTCGCACGCGCGCGGCTCGATCCTCGTCGCCGCCGTCTTCGCGGGCTTCTTCGCCGCCTACCAGCGCCGCGTCGAGGACCTGATGCGCCTGGCCACCGGCGGCAGCGGCGTGCTTCCGCGCGGCGAGCTGTCGCCCGACCTCGTGGACCGCCTCGCCCGCGAGGCCGCCGCCAGCGCGCAGAGCACGCTGACGATGTGCATCCGCGCCTTCGAGTACCTGCCGCCGGTCGACGTGACGTTCGGCGACTTCCTGCGCGCGCTCGTCACGGCCGACCACGACCTCCAGGCCGAGGCCGGCGCGGTCGAGCGCAACATGATGGTCGACGCCTTCCGCGAGCGCGGGATCTACGCGACGGGCGTCGGCTCGCTCGCCGAGGCGGCGCTGTGCTGGCCGCCCGCTCCGGACATCCCGCTCATGCCGACGGAGTTCATCCGCCAGCAGGTCCTCAGCGACGCCAACCAGCTCGACCGCTACGCGCGGGCCACGCAGGGCGCCGCCGCCGGCGCGCTGAGCGGCTGGGCGAAGCAGAACGCCGAGGTGCTCGGGCTGGACCCGACCGAGAAGATCGACCCGGACGGCTTCCACGCCACGTTCCGCGTGGCGCAGACGGGCGAGCTGCGCGTCGAGGTCGTCGCGCAGTTCGTGCAGGACCGGCGCGACGACGTGCCCGAGCTGCGCGGCATGCCGCTGCGCGGCGGCGCGACGGTCGTCGCGAGCGCGGACGGCCGCGTGCGCTTCGTCATCGCCAAGCCGCTCGACGACCGCGAGCGCGTCGACCGCCAGCTGGGCTACGTCCGCCGCCTGGACGCCGGCGACCCCGCCGCGCCCTGGGCCAAGAAGGACGAGCAGCCGAAGCTCAGCGGCCAGATGCTGCGTCTCCTCCACGGGGCGGCCCGCTCGTGAGCGAGGCGACGATCCGCATGTACAACGTCGGCTTCGGCGACTGCTTCTTGCTGCGCCTGCCCGCCGAGGACGGCGAGCGCAAGGTGCACTTCGACTGCGGCAGCCACTCGGCCAGCAAGCGTCCGCGCAAGATGAGCGAGGTCGTCGGGCAGATCGTCGAGGACGTCCGCGACGCCGACGGGACGCCGAGGATCGACGTCGTCGTGGGCACCCACCGCCACCAGGACCACGTCTCCGGCTTCTCGGACGAGCAGTGGGCGGAGGTCGAGGTCCGCGAGGTCTGGATGCCGTGGACCGAGCACCCCACCGACCCCGAGGCGAGGCGCATCCGCGAGGAGCAGAGCAGGACGGCCCACCGCCTGGCGATGTCGCTCCAGCTCTCCGGCGACACGTCGGGGCTGCTCGAGCTGGCCGAGAACCAGCTGACGAACGCCGCGGCGATGGAGACGCTGCACCACGGGTTCGCGGGCTCGCCGCGCCGGCGGTTCCTCCCCGGCCAGCCGGAGGAGGGCGAGGACCCGGGCGACGAGCTGGCGGACTCGCCGCTCGGCGGCCTCGGCGTCCGCGTGCTGGGGCCGGGGCGCGCGGAGGGCGTCATCCGCGACATGGACCCGCCGGTCGGCGAGAGCTACCTGCGGATGAGCGGGATCCTCGTCGAGGGCGAGGACGCGCTCTCCTCCGCGTTCGGCGACGAGTGGGTCGTCGACGAGGCCGAGTTCAGGAAGGGCGGCGCCTTCGAGCACCTCAGCCTGAACGGCAACGTCCGCAGCCGGCTCGCGAAGATCGCGTCGGAGGATCAGCTCGCCGTGGCCGTCGCGCTCGAGAAGGCGGTCAACGGCACGAGCCTCGTGATCGCGTTCGCGATCGGGCAGGCCGTGCTCCTCTTCCCGGCCGACGCGCAGTGGGGGACGTGGGAGGCGATCCTCTCCGATGACGAGACGCGCAAGCTCGTAGGCCGCACGACCTTCCTCAAGGTCGGCCACCACGGCAGCCACAACGCGACGCCGCGCGACTTCGTCGAGCTGCTGGCCGAGCGCCGGGGCGCGGACGGGGACGGGCTCGCCGCGATGGTGTCGACGAACACGCTGAAGAGGTGGCCGAAGATCCCCAAGGCCGAGCTGCTCGAGGCGCTGGCCGAGGTGACGCCCCGCGTCGCCCGCAGCGACCAGGGGGGCGGGAAGAGGGTCAAGGGCTTCGGCCACTGGGGCGAGGACTACATCGACCTGACGGTGCCGCTCGGCTGATCCGGTCGCGCCGATAGGGTGGCGGGCATGAAGCCGCTGCGCGAAGGACAGCTCGTGAAGGTCGACGACGACGGCGGGGCCGTCGATGGGATCGTCTACCACGTCGAGAGCTTCGTGAAGGCCGTCGTCGCGGTCAGCGACGAGGACGGCAACGGCACCTTCCGCACCGTCCACCGCAAGGTCCTGCACGAGCGCTCGCAGCCGGGCGAGCACGACGAGGCGCTGCGCAAGCTCATCAAGAGCACCGGCTCGCCCGCCCGCAGCGGCCACGCGGGAGGCGGCGTCGGCCGCTCCGGCGGGCACCGGCGCGGGGCCGACCACCGCTCGACGGGCTGAGGGTCAGCGGCCGCGGCGGCGCGCGGCGCTGCGCTCGAGCGCGCCGAGGCGCTCGTCCCACTCGCCGCCGACGGCGACCATCCACTCGATCGCGTCGCCCAGCGGCCGCGGGGTCGGGCGGTAGCGCGTCTCGCGGCCCTCGCGGCTGGCGGCGACGAGGCCGGCGCCCTCGAGCGCCTGGAGGTGCTTCGTCACCGCCTGGCGCGTCACGGGCGCGGCGGCGGCGAGCTCGGTCGGCGTCGCCGCCCCGCGCCGGGAGACCTCCTCGAAGAGCGAGCGGCGGGTGCCGTCGGCGAGCGCGGAGAAGACCGCGTCGCTGCTCACACCGGCGCCAGGCCGAGCCGGTCCAGCGCGGCGAGGACCTTCGACTCGCGGATCTCGATCCGGCCGACGGGCAGGGCGCGCGAGGCGCCGAAGCCCGGCTCGCCGGGCGCGAAGGCGATCGGCGGCCCGGCGGGGACCGCGTAGGCGAGCGAGAAGGGCGTCCCGGCCCAGCCGCTCTCGACGACGCGGACGACCGTGCCCGACACCGCCGGCACGAGCGTGAGCTCGACGTGCGTCGCGGGCGACTCCTCCGTCCACCACCAGAACGTCAGCCGCTCGCGCGGCTCGACCTCCTCGACCACCGCGCGGCGCTCTTCGCCGTCGGGCAGCCGCAGCGTGCCTTCCTCGCCGGGCTCGAGAAGCAGGTCGGCGTCGTCGACCAGCCACCCCTCCAGCTCGGTCACCGCCTCCCACGCCTCGCCGGCGTCGAGCGGCAGCTCGATCTCTCTACTCACGCAACTCATGGGTTGCACATGCTAGCGTGTGCACGACCCGCAACCAAATGGTTGCACGAAAGGAGACGGCGTGCCCCTCATCCCGATGGTCATCGAGCGCGACGGGCGCGGCGAGCGCTCGTTCGACATCTACTCGCGGCTGCTCAACGAGCGGATCGTGTTCCTCGGCAGCGCCATCGACGACGAGGTGGCGAACGTCGTCGTCGCCCAACTGCTGCACCTCGAGGCCGCCGACCCCGACCGCGACATCAGCCTCTACATCAACTGCCCGGGCGGTCAGGTCTACGCCGGGCTGGCGATCTACGACACGATGCGCTTCATCAAGCCCGACGTCGCGACCGTGTGCTGCGGGATCGCCATGTCGATGGGCGCGACGATCCTGGCCGGCGGCGCGAAGGGCAAGCGCAGCGCGCTGCCCAACGGCCGCATCCTCATCCACCAGCCGTCGGGCGGCTACCAGGGCCAGGCGGCGGACATCGAGATCCACGCGCGCGAGACGCTCGCGCTGCGCCGGCGGCTCGAGGAGATCTTCGTCGAGCACACCGGGCAGCCGCACGAGCGGGTCAACAACGACATGGACCGCGACCGCTTCTTCTCGCCGACCGAGGCCCTGGACTACGGGCTGATCGACAAGGTCCAGAACGGCAGGCCCTAGCCGACCACGCAGCCGACGCAGGCGAGCACGACGGCGAGCAGGCCGAGGACGGCGGGCGCGGCGCGATCGGCGCGAGCCGCGGCGTACGCCGCGCCGATGCCGAACACGAAGGGCAGCCCGCTCCAGAAGACGACGCAGGTGACGAGCGCGAGCGCGGCGAGGATCCACGCCGCGCGGGCGGGGTCGTCCGTCGAGGGCAGGACGCGGCCGAACAGCACGGCCGCGGCGAGGCCGCAGACGACGACGCCGACGGCGTAGGGGCCCGCGCCCCCGTTGTCGCCGTTGCCCGCGAAGTTCGCGAACGCGGTGGCGGCGAGGACGAGCAGCATCGCGAGGCCGGCCGCGATCCGTTCGTCGTTGATGCGATGCAGGGTGGTGGTCATGGCGGCGAAGCTACGGGCGCGCCGCGCGCCCGTCTTCGGCCGATCGGGCGATTCGCGTCTCATCCGAAGTGCGGAGGAACGCGGGCGCCGCCCGGTGTACGGTCGCGCCGTGACGCGCCGCCGGATCATCGACATCGCGGTCCCGCTGCTGCTGGCGGCGATCTCGCTGGCGGAGCTCGCCGCGAGCGACGAGGTCGACGCGCCGTGGGGCGTCGTGGTCCTCTTGGCGCTCGGCACGACGGTGCCGCTCCTCTGGCGCCGCCGGGCGCCGCTCCCGGTGCTGGTGGCGACGCTCGGGACGATCGCGATCACCGACAGCGCGTATGGCCTCGCGAACGAGGCGAGCGCGCCGTTCGTGGGCGTGCTCATGGCCGCCTACGCGAGCGGCGCCTACACGAACCGCCGCGACGGGCGCATCGCGGCGGGGGTGATCGGCGTCCTCGTGCTGGCGATGGTCATCGCCATCGGCGAGAACGTTGCCGGCGACGCCGTGTTCATCGGCGGCATCCTCTACGCCGTCTGGGGCGCGGCGACCGTCGTGCGCAGCCGCCAGGAGCTGGCGACCGCCCTCGCCGCCCGCACCGTCGAGCTCGAGCACGAGCGCGAGGAGAACGCGAAGCTCGCGGTCGCCGAGGAGCGCGCGCGGATCGCCCGCGAGCTGCACGACGTCGTCGCGCACAAGCTGAGCATCATGGTCGTGCAGGCCGGCGCCGAGCGGCGCGCGATCGGCGACGACCGGCCCGAGACGGCCGCCGTGCTGCGCACGATCGAGGACACCGGCCGAGGCGCGATGGCGGAGATGCGCCGCCTGCTCGGGATGCTCCGGCGCTCCGACGACGAGCTGGCGCTGGCCCCGCAGCCGAGCCTCGACCACCTGGGCGACCTCGTCGAGCAGATTCGCGAGGCGGGGATGCCGGTGGAGCTGCGCGTCGAGGGCGAGCGGCGCCCGCTGGCGCCGGGCATCGACCTCTCCGCCTACCGGATCGTGCAGGAGGCGCTGACGAACGCGCTCAAGCACGCCGGCCCCGCGCGGGCGCGCGTGACCGTCCGTTACGGCGACAGCGAGCTGGACATCGAGATCGCCGACGACGGCACGGGAGCGCCCGAGGAGCCGGCCCCCGCCGGCGGGCACGGGCTGGTCGGGATGCGCGAGCGCGTCGCGCTCTTCGGCGGGGACCTCGGGGCCGGGCCGCGGCGCGGCGGCGGGTACGCCGTGCGGGCGCGCCTGCCGATCGGGGGCGGCGCGTGATCCGCGTCCTGCTCGCCGACGACCAGGCGCTCGTGCGCGGCGGGCTGCGCAAGATCGTCGACACCGAGGCCGACATGACCGTCGTCGCCGAGGCCGCCGACGGGCTCGAGGCCGTCGACGCCGCCCGCGCGAGCAGGCCGGACGTCGCGGTCGTCGACATCCGCATGCCGCGCCTCGACGGGATCGAGGCGACCCGCCGGATCGTCGCGGCGCTCGGCGGCGACGTGCGGGTCCTGATCCTCACCACGTTCGGGCTCGACGAGTACGTCTTCAGCGGCCTGCGCGCCGGCGCGAGCGGCTTCATGCTCAAGGACGCCCCGCCCGAGGAGCTCGTGGAGGCGATCCGCATCGTCGCGGGCGGCTCGGGGCTGCTGGCCCCCGCGGTCACGCAGGCGGTGATCTCCGAGTTCGCGCGTCGCGCGCCCGCCGACCCCCAGGCCTCGGCGAGGCTGGACGAGCTGACCGAGCGCGAGCGCGAGGTGCTCATGCTGCTCACGCGCGGGCGCTCGAACGCCGAGATCGCCGCCGACCTCGTCGTCAGCGAGGCGACGGCCAAGACGCACGTCGGGCACGTGCTGATGAAGCTCGGCGTGCGCGACCGCGTACAGGCGGTGATCTTCGCCTACGAGAGCGGGCTGGTCGCGCCCGGCGGCTAGGGTCCGGCGATGCACAACGGCATCGCCCTCGTCCGCCGGCCCGGCCCGCGCCTCAGCGACGGCCTGGTCACCCACATCGAGCGGACCGCGGTCGACGCCCAGCGCGCCGCCGAGCAGCACGCGGCCTACCGGCAGGCGCTCCGCGACGCCGGCTGGGACGTCCGCGAGGTCACGCCCGCCGACGACTTCCCCGACGCGGCGTTCGTCGAGGACACCGCCGTGTTCCTCGGCCACCGCGCCGTCATCACCCACCCGGGCGATCCCAGCCGCCGCGGCGAGACCGCGTCGATGGCGACCGCGCTCACGCTCATCGGCGTCCCCAACGCGGAGCTGACCGACGGGACGCTCGACGGCGGGGACGTGCTCCGCGTCGGCCGCCGCCTCTTCGTCGGGCGCTCGACGCGCACCGACGACGACGGGATCGAGGCGCTGCGCGCGGTCGCGTCGGACGAGGGGATCGAGACCTTCGCCGTCCCCGTCACCGGCTGCCTGCACCTCAAGACCGCGGCCACGGCGCTGCCCGACGGCACGGTGATCGCGAACCTCGACTGCGTCGACGGCGAGGCGTTCGCGCCGCTCGACGTCGTCGCCGCGCCCGAGCCGGAGGGCGCGAACGTCCTCGTCCTCGACGACCGCCGCGTGGCCGTCCCGCAGTCCGCGCCGGAGACCGCGAGGCTCGTCGAGGAGCGCGGGTTCACCGCGGTGGCGCTCGACATCGGCGAGTTCGAGAAGGTCGAGGCGGGCCTCACCTGCCTCAGCGTCCTGCTCGGCGGCATCGGCGCCGACTGACCCTGATTCATTGCGTCACGCGGCGCGCGGCGCGGGTACGTTGCGGCGCGGATGGGCGAGGGGCTCACACGGCGGGAGGT
>DASVRH010000088.1:0-7181 GCA_036388715.1 Solirubrobacteraceae bacterium
GGCGCGCGGCCGGGGCGGCGCCGCGGGCGGAGGAGCTGCGGCGGCGTGGCTCTGCGGCCCGGGCGGCGAGGGGCGGGTGCGGCGCGTCGCGGGCGCGACGGCGGACGTACGCGTCTTCCCCTCCGAGGCCGCCGCGGTCGAGGCGGCCAGCGAGGGTCAGGGCGCGATGCTCGCGATCGCGCACACCGTCGTCGAGCCGCTGCGCCGCGGCACGCTCGTGCGCCTCGACGTGCCGCCGGCGGAGGAGATCTGGTTCGCCACCGCGCTCGACGAGGAGCGCCGCTCGCCCGCCGCCTCCTCGCTGCTCGCGTTCATCACCACGCCGCCCGCGACGCAGGCGATGATCGCGCGGCCGGGAGGCGTTCCTGCCGGCCGCTTCCGCGCGCCCGTCTACGTGACGATCTGGAGCGAGCCCCGGAGGGTCCACTAGGCTCGGTCCTGGGATGGAGGAGATCCTTCGCGAGGTCGACGAGTGGCTGGAGCGTGGCGAGAAGATCGCCGTCGCCACCGTCGTCGGCGTGCACCGCTCCGCGCCGCGCCCGCCCGGCGCGAAGATGGCGTTCAGCTCGTCCGGCCAGATGGCGGGCGCCGTGTCCGGCGGGTGCGTCGAGGGCGCGGTCGTCGAGGCCGCGCAGGAGGTCATCGAGGGCGGCCCGCCGCGGCTGCTGCACTTCGGCATCGCCGACGAGGACGCGTGGGACGTCGGGCTGCCGTGCGGCGGCGAGATCGACGTGTGGGTCGAGCGCTACGAGCCGGGCCCGTTCGCCGACGCCGCGCGCGACGGAGAACGCGCCGCGCAGGTGACGCGCCTGACCGACGGCGCGAAGCTGTACGTGCACGCGGACGGCGCCACCGCAGGCGACCTTCCTCCCGAGGCACGCGTCGCTGCGGAGGAGTTGATGTGGTTGGAGCGCTCGGAGGTGCGCGGCGACCTGTTCGTCGACGTCGTCTTCCCGCCCCCGCGCCTCTTCGTCTTCGGCGCCGTCGACTTCAGCGCCGCGCTGTGCGTGGCCGCACGCTTCTCCGGCTGGCGGCCGTTCGTCATCGACCCCCGCGGGTTCTTCGCCCGCCCGGACCGCTTCCCGGCGGCCGAGGACGTCGTGGCCGCCTGGCCGGCCGAGGCGATCGCCAAGCTCGGCGGGATCGACCGCGCTACGTGGATCGCCGTTCTCACCCACGACCCCAAGCTCGACGACGCCGCGCTGACCCTCGCCCTGAAGAGCGACGCCCCCTACATCGGCGCGATGGGCTCGCGGCGCGCGAACGACAAGCGCGTCGAGCGCCTGCTCGCCGCGGGCTTCACCGACGACGACATCGCCCGCATCGCCCAGCCGATCGGCCTCGACGTCGGTGGCGTCACCGCCGAGGAGACGGCCATCTCGATCGTCGGGGAGATGGTGGCCGTCCGCCACGGGCGCCGCGGCGGCCGGCTCGGGGAGGCGGGCGCGCAGCGCATCCACGACGTGGGTTGAGGCGGGGCGGCGGTAGGGTCGGCGCCGATGGGGATCGTCCTCTACAACACGCTCACGCGCGAGAAGGACCCGCTCGAGCCGATCGAGCCGCCGCGGGTTCGAATCTTCGTCTGCGGGCCGACGGTCTACGACCTCCCGCACCTCGGCCACGCGAAGACGTACACGCAGTTCGACCTCGTCGCGCGGCACCTGCGCTTCCGCGGGCTGGACGTCCACTACGTCCAGAACGTCACCGACATCGACGACAAGATCATCAACCGGGCCAACGAGCGCGGCGTCGACGCGCGCGAGCTGGCCGACGAGTTCACCGAGCGCTACCTCGAGGACATGGCGGCGCTGGGCAACACGAGCGTGGACGACCACGCGCGGGCGACCGACTTCATCGACCAGATCGTCTCGCAGGTCCAGCGCCTGGCCGAGGGCGGGCACGCCTACGAGCTGAGCGACGGCTGGTACTTCGACATCGAGTCCTTCCCGGAGTACGGCAAGCTCGCCAAGCGCACGGAGCTCGCGCGCGAGGACAGCGTCTCGCGCGTCGACGAGAACCCGGAGAAGCGCAACCCCGGCGACTTCGCGCTGTGGAAGAAGCGCAAGGAGAACGAGCCGTACTGGGACACCCCGCTCGGCGAGGGCCGCCCGGGCTGGCACATCGAGGACACCGCGATCACCGAGTCGCTGCTCGGCGCGCAGTACGAGATCCACGGCGGCGCGGTCGACCTGATCTTCCCGCATCACGAGGCGGAGATCGCGCAGATGGAGTCGATCTCCGGCCGCGCGCCGCTCGCGAGGTACTGGATGCACACGGGCTTCCTGACGCTCTCGAAGGAGAAGATGTCGAAGAGCCTCGGCAACTTCTTCACGATCCGCGAGCTGATCGAGCACGTCGACCCGCGCGTGCTGCGGTTCTTCTTCCTCAGCCACCACTACCGCTCGCGCGTCGACTACGACCCGGACATGCTCGAGGAGGCCGCCGCGTCGCTGCGGCGGATCGACAACTTCTGGCTGCGGCTGCCCGAGGACGACGGCGGCGAGATGGGGCCCGAGGCGCAGGCCGCCCACGACGCGGTCTTCGGCGCGCTCGACGACGACTTCAACGCGCCCGCCGCGCTCGCCGCGCTCTACGAGTTCATCGGCGCGCACAACCGCGCCCAGCGCCCCGCGCCGGGGTCGCGCCGGCTGCTGGAGGACTTCGACCGCGTCTTCGCCGTCCTGCCGAAGGCGGCCGGCGGCGGCGAGCATGACGACGCGTGGATCAGCGAGCAGGTGGAGCGCCGTCAGCAGCTACGTGCCGAGCGCAAGTTCGCCGAGGCCGACGAGGTCCGCGACCGGCTGCGCGAGATGGGCGTCGTGATCGAGGACACCGCCGACGGCGTCCGCTGGCACCGCGAAGTGCCGGCGTAGCTAGTCGCCCTTCAGCACGGCGAGGACGTTGCCCGCCGGGTCCTTGAACCAGGCGATGTCGGGCCCGTTGCCGCGCATGATCCCCTTCGAGTCCTGCGGGAAGTCGTCGTACTTCTCCATCGTCACGCCGCGCTCGGCGAGCTGGTCGACGGCCGCCTCGACGTCGTCGACCGCGAAGTTAAGGATCGTGTAGCTCGCGGGCTCGAAGCCCGGCTTCTCGTAGACCAGCGTGTCGCGGTCGCCGGCGAGGTGAAGGGTGAGCAGCGGCATCCCCGGCCCCTCCCGGCTGGTGCGCAGGCCGAGCGTCTCGGAGTAGAAGGCCTCCGCGCGGTCGAGGTCGTCGACGGCGAAGCCGCTGAAGGCACGTGTGGTGGCGAACATCGACCCATCTTTGCCGAAGCTTTCCCTCCACTTCGCGGTGGCTTGCCCGCGGCGCGGCGAGGCTGCCGCCATGACCTGCCCAGACGTCGTCCTCGTCGGCGCCGGCCTCGCGGCCCAGCGCTGCGCCGAGACGCTCCGCGCCCGCGGCTTCGACGCTCCCATCCGGATGATCGGCGCCGAGCCGCACCCGCCCTACGACCGCCCGCCGCTGTCGAAGGAGCTTCTGGGGGAGCGCCTCCGCCCCGCCGGAGCCCCGACGGAGCCGCTCACCGACGGCCCGCCCCTCCTCCGTCCCCCCTCGTGGCACGCCGACAACGGCGTGGACCTCCTCCTCGGCGACCCCGCGGTCCGGCTCGAGGAGGGTCGAGTGTGGTTGGAGTCGGGCGGGTCTGTCCCCTTCGGCAAGCTGCTCGTCGCCACCGGCGCGCGGCCGCGCACGCTCCCGCACCTCTCCGACGCGCTCACCCTCCGCACCTACGAAGACGCCGTCCGCCTGCGCGAGCGCCTTGTCGAGGGCGCGAGGCTGGCGATCGTCGGCGCCGGGCTCGTCGGCCTCGAGGTCGCGGCGACCGCCCGGGCGCGCGGCGTCGCCGTCACCGTCTTCGAGACGGCGCCCGCGCCGCTCGCCCGCGTGCTCGGCCCGCGCGTCGGGGAGTGGTTCGCGCGCCTGCACCGCAGCCGCGGCGTCGACCTCAAGCTCGGGACGCCCTTCGACGGCGGGCAGTTCGACGCGGTCCTCGTCGCCGTCGGCGCCGTGCCCGACGTCGAGTGGGCCGGCCCGCTCCCGCGTCCCCACGTCTTCGTCGCGGGCGACGCCACCGGCAGCCAGCACTGGGAGGCCGCCGTCCGCCAGGGCGCCGACGCCGCCCGCGCGATGCTCGGCCTGCCCGCGCTGCCCGACGCGCCCGAGAGCGTGTGGAGCGACCAGCACGGCATGCGCATCCACGTCCTCGGCCGCCCCACCGGCGAGCCGGCCATCGAGGAGCAGTCCTTCGACCGCCTCGTCGCGTGGTTCGACGACGGCGCCGTCCTCGCCAACGCGCCCGAGCTGCTGCCCGTCGCCCGCGCGCGCCTTCGCCAGCCCCGAGAGGAGATCGCAGCATGACCCTGCACGTGAAGATCGACGACGACGCCTGCCTCGCCCACGGCGACTGCGCCGTCGTCGCCCCCGACGTCTTCGTCGTCGACGACGTCGCGAAGGTGGTCGCCGACGCCCCCGACGACGTCCTGCTCGCCGCCGCCCAGGCGTGCCCGTCGGTCGCCATCATCCTCACCGACGCGGAGACGGGCGAGCAGGTCTATCCCTGAGACGTACGCGGATTCGCGTATCGACGCGAACGCGCCAGGTCTGTAGTGTCGCGCGATGCGTCGACTTCTGGTGCTTCTCACCTTGCTCGGCGCGCTCGCCGCCGCGCCCTCCGCCCACGCCGAGCTCGGGGAGCTCACGCAGCTGCCCGGGACGCTGGGCTGCACGAAGAACCTCGGGCCCGGCACGTTCGGGTGCGCGGTGGGCACCTCGCTCGACTTCCCCTATGGCCTCGCCGTCTCGCCCGACGGCGAAAACGCCTACGTGGCGGCGTTCTTCAGCGACGCCATCGCGGTCTTCGACCGCGACCCCACGTCCGGCTCGATGCTCCAGAAGGCCAACCCGAACGGCTGCATCAGCCCGGACGGCAGCCCGGCCGCGGCCGAGCCCCACGCGAACACGTGCCGCACCGGCAACGGCACGGTGTGGGATGCCAATCAGGACGTCGTCGTCAGCCCCGACGGCAAGCACGTCTACGGGACGTGGACCTTCGGCATCCTCGCCTTCAGCCGGAACACGGACACCGGCGACCTCACACAGCTCACCGGCACGATGGGCTGCATCAGCGAGACCGACCGCGCGGGGAAGTGCACGGTCGGCAAGGGGCTCGAGGGCCAGCCGGTCGAGGTCGTCGTGAGCCACGACGGGAAGAACGTCTACACGGCGACCTCGCAGAAGGAGGTCGCGACCTTCACGCGCAACGAGACGACGGGCCAGCTGACGTACGTGAGCTGCTTCAACCACGACGGCACCGGCGGCTGCACGGCGGCAAAGGGGATCGACGGCGATCTCGGCACCATCGAGATGAGCCCCGACGACAAGGCGGTCTACGTCGGCGTCTACACGCAGGGAGTCGCGATCTTCGACCGCGACCCGCTCAACGGGGGCGCCCTCTCACAGTCGAACGTCGCGGGCGAGGGGTGCATCGCCGAGAGCGTGGCGGGCTGCGCGACCGCGCGCCACCTCACCGGGATCCTCGACATCGCGTTCAGCGAGCAGGGCAACGACGTCTACGTCGCCGCCGGCGAGTTCACGATCGTCGTCCTCGAGCGCAACGCGACGACCAACGAGCTCTCGCAGCCGGCGGGTGAGGCGGGTTGCGTCACGCACGACACCGTGTTCGACGACTGCTCGATCGCTCGCAACTTCATGGAGCCGAGCGCGCTCGTCGTGAGCCCCGACGGCATGAACGTCTACGTCGGAACGCGGGACTTCAGCGGCATCGCCGTCTTCGACCGCGAGCCCGTCACCGGCGCGCTGACCCAGAAGGAGGGTCACGAGGCCTGCATCTCCGGCGACAGCTTCTGGTGGACCTCGCCGGACCGGCCGTGCAAGGAGGGCCGCGCCCTGCGCTACGCCTGGGACATCGAGATGAGCCCCGACGGCAGCCGGATCTTCCTCGCCGCGAACCACGAGGACGCGCTCGCGTCGATCGCCCGCGACACCGAGGGCGGCGACCCCGATCCTGATCCCGACCCGGATGGGGACGGAGATGGAGACGGTGGCGGTGGGGATGACGGCGGTGGAAGCTCTCCGCCGCCGACCCAGCTCCCCATCGATCAGATCGTCGCGCCCCCGATCGAGTCGCTGCCGCCCCGGCCCGTGCCGGCGCCGCGGCCCTCGCGCTTCCGGACGGTCGTCATCTCAGCGCGCCCCGGCAACGGGACCGTCGACGTCGAGGTGACGACCGACGGCGCCGGCCGCGTGCAGGTCACCGCGAGCGCCCCGGTGAACACGCGCTTCTTCTCCGCCACTCGCGGCCGTGCCGCCGCGGTCCGCAAGCTGCGCATCGCGCGGGCGCGCAAGACGGTCACGAAGGCCGGGAAGGTCAAGCTCACGCTGCGCCCCACCGCGAAGGCGAAGAAGGTGCTGCGCCGCAAGGGCAAGCTGAAGGCCACAGTCGTCATCAAGTTCACGCCCGCCAACGGCACGCCGGCGACCAGCAAGCGCCAGAGCGCGACGTTCAGGCTCAGGAGACGTTGATGACCCGCTCCGCCGCCGCCGCCGCCTGCGCCGGCTTCCTGGCGTTCGCGGTCCCCGGCGGCGCGCACGCGGCGATCGGCGACCTCACCCAGCTCACGGGCGCGCTCGGCTGCACGCACAACGTCAACTCGTTCGGATGCGCGCCCGGCACGTCGCTCGACCAGCCCGAGCAGATCGCCGTCAGCGCGGACGGCAAGAGCGCGTACGTCGCGTCGACCTCGAGCGACGCGGTGGCGATCTTCGACTACGACCCGGCCGACGGGTCGCTGACCCAGAAGGACAACCCCGACGGATGCATCAGCCCGGACGGCAGCGGCGGGACGTGCCGGATCGCCAAGGCGCTCAGCGGCCCGCATGACCTCGCGGTCAGCCCGGACGGCAAGAACGTCTACGTCGGCGGCTTCGACGGCCTCGCGATCCTCGACCGCGACCCGGCGACCGGGAACCTCAGCCAGCAGCCGGGCGGTCCGACCGCGGGATGCGTCACCGCCACGGGAAGCGGCGGCACGTGCTCGACGGGCAAGGGCATCGGCGTCATCCAGGGCGTCGCCGTGAGCCCCGACAACGACAACGTCTACGTCGTGACGTACGGCAACGACACGGTCGCCACGTTCGACCGCGACGAGACCACCGGCGCC
>DASVRH010000089.1:0-8116 GCA_036388715.1 Solirubrobacteraceae bacterium
CACCGCCATCACACCATCTTGGAGGAGATGTAGCGGTGAAGAGCGTTCGATCGATCCTGCTTGCAGGCGGCCTCGCCGTGCTCGCAAGCGCACCCGGCGCCTCGGCGGCGGTGCAGAACAGCCAGTCCGGCTGGGCGTGGGGCAACCCGCAGCCGCAGGGCAACACGATCCGGGCGATGGACTTCGCGCCGGGCCGCACCTATGCCGTCGGCGACGCGGGCACCGGCCTGCGCAGCGACGACGGCGGCACGACGTGGACCGGCATGGCGACCGGCACGTCGCTCGGGCTCGACCGCGTCCAGGCCGTCACCCCGGACGTCCTGATCGTCCAGGGGGGCGACGGCTGCGTCGTGCGCCGCTCCGACGACGGCGGGCGGACGTTCCGCAAGCTCTACGTGCTCGCAGAGACGGACTGCCCCGACCGCGTGAACGTGGCCTTCTTCGTCGACCCGCAAGTCGGCTATCTCGTGCTGCGCGACGGGACCGTCCTGCGGACGACCGACGGCGGCGCGACGTTCGGCCGCACCCAGACGGCCGTGCCCGACACGCCGCAGCGCGGCGGCCAGGGCGTCCCGGTCGACGCGGTCTTCACGAGCCCGGACACGGGTGTCGTGTTCCTGGGGGCCGGGCGCCCGGCGTACCGGACGACCGACAGCGGCACCTCCTGGCAGCAGGTCGACGCCGACCCCGGCACCGTCCAGCGCGTCGAGCGCGTCGACGAGGAGACGCTCTACGCGGTCGGGCTGAACACGCTCCTGCGCTCCGACGACGCGGGCGTGACGTGGAGGGCGCGCCCCGGCGCGGCGGCCGACGAGATCACCTCGATCCGGTGCGCGACCTCGGAGCTGTGCCTCATGACCGTGGGGCGCGGCGACGCGATCCTGCGCACCGAGGACGGCGGCGCGACGGCGCCGCAGCGGATCAGCACCACCCAGGGCGTCTTCGCCGCCGGCTTCGCCTCCGCGACCCGCGCGGTGGGCGCGGGCGCCGGCGGCGCGACGGTGGTGTCCGACGACGAGGGCCGCACCTACGCGCCGGTCGGCGGCGACATCGGCGGCTCGTACCCGTTCGGGCTGCGCGCCGGGCCGACCGCCGACGTCGCGTTCGCCCTCGGCGCGCGCGGCGACCTCGCCCGGACGACCGACGGCGGGACGACGTGGCGCCAGCTGCGCGTGGCGACGACGGCCGACCTCGCCGACGTGTCCTTCACGAGCCCCGACGACGGCTACGTGCTCGACCAGCGCGGCGGGCTGTTCCGCACCGCCAACGGCGGTCAGAGCTGGCAGACGCTGGACCCGGGCGCCGGCACGCCGCGCGCGGTTATGGCGCTCGGCGGCGACGTCGTGCTCCTCGCCGGCCCGGGCGTCAAGCGCCAGGAGGCCAACGGGCGCTTCGAGCAGGTGTCGAGCCGCGCGCTGCGCGGCGGGATCGCGAGCCTCGACCGGGCCGGCGGCGCGGTCGTCGCGTACGGGTCGACCGTCGCCGCGGTCTCCGCGGACGACGGCGCGTCGTGGCGACGGCTCCGGACCCCGACGCGCCGTGTGGGGCGCCGCACCGTCCCGTTGGTGATCCGCGACCTGGACTTCGTCAGCCCCTCGCGCGGCTTCATGCTCGAGGAGGCGGGGCGCCTGTGGACGACGGGGAACGGCGGCCGGTCCTGGCGCCAGCTCGCGGGCCTCGGGACGGACGAGGCCGCGTCGCTGGTGATGGCGGACGCGCTGAACGGCTTCCTGACGGTCGTGCGCTTCGCGGCCGACGCCTCGGGCGCGTACGTGCTGCGCACGAGCGACGGCGGTGCGACGTGGCGCCCGCAGCGGGTCTCCTCGGGCGCGTTCCCGGGGTCGCAGGCGGTCATCGCGCCGGACGCGAGCCGCGCGTTCGCGGTGGCCAGCACGCCGGCGGCGGGCGACGGCGCCTTCCGCAGCCTGTTCGCGACCTCGACCGGCGGCGACGCCGGCAGCGCGTCGCAGATCACGATGACGACGCGCCGCCGCACGCTCACGCGGCGGCAGCTCCGGCGGGCGGCCTACCGCGTGACCGTCGCCGGGACGCTGCCCGGCGCGCAGGGCGGCGAGACCATCGTCGTCTCCATGCGCCGCCGCGGGTCGACCGACTGGAGCAGCCAGACCGTCCTGGCCGGCGCCAACAACGGCTCGTTCACGGCGACGTTCGCGAACGTCCGGGCGAGCAGCGAGGTGGTCGCCCAGTGGGCGGGCGACTCCGGCCGCCAGGGCGCCGGCTCGCGCGTGCTGAGGATCGCCGTCAGGCGGTGAGCGCGCGGGCCGGCACTTCGCCCCAGAGGCGCTCGAGGCCGTAGAACTCGCGCGTCTCCGGGGTGAAGACGTGGATGACCACGTCCAGGTAGTCCAAGAGGATCCACCGGGCCTCCTGCACCCCCTCGACACGGCGGGGCAGGAGGCCGTGGTCCTTCTTCATGCCCTCGTGGATGCCGTCGTGGATCGCCTTCGTCTGGCGGTCGGTGTTGCCGCTGCACACGACGAAGTAGTCCGTGTAGCCGAGCACGCCGCGCAGGTCGAGGGCGACCACGTCGATCGCCTTCTTGTCCGACGCGTAGCCGGCGACGGCCTCGACCATCTCCTCGGGCGTCAGCGGTACCACCCCCCGGCCCCGATCGCGCGCACGACGTCGTCCGGGACCATGTACCGGATCGGCAGGGCGTGCCGCACACGGCGGCGGATGTCGGTCGATGAGATGTCGATTCGGGGCATGTCGAAGAAGCGGATCCTGTCCCCGCCGGCCAGCCCGCTCAGCCGCTCGGCGATGTCCCTGCGGGCGACGCCCTCGCGCTCGGCGACGGCGAGCGTCGCGAGCTCCAGCACGGCCTCCGGCTCGCGCCAGGCGGGCAGGCTGTGGGCCATGTCGCCTCCGACGATGAAGGTCAGCTCGTCACCCGGGGCCGCCGCATGGATCTCCCTCAGGGTATCGACGGTGTAGGAGGGCCCTCCCCGATCGAGCTCGAGCCGCGAGACGCCGAAGCGGTCGTCCTTGGCCACGGCGAGCTCGCACATCCGCAGGCGCTCCTCCGCGCCCGGGTCGTCGGCGAGCTCCTTGTGGGGCGGCGTGGCGACGGGCATGAGGATCACGTGGTCGAGGCCGAGCTGGGCGTGCGCCTCCTGGGCCATGACGAGGTGCCCCACGTGCGGGGGGTTGAACGAGCCGCCCAGGATGCCCAGGCGGCGCGGCTCAGCGGACGTGCCCGTCGCCCTCCACGAGGTACTTGTACGTGCACAGCTCGCGCAGGCCGATCGGGCCGCGCGCGTGGAGCTTCTGGGTCGAGTTGCCGATCTCGGCGCCCATCCCGAACTCGCCGCCGTCGGTGAAGCGCGTCGAGGCGTTGACGTAGACGCAGGCGGCGTCGACGCCGAGCTGGAAGGCGCGGGCGGCGGCGACGTCCTTCGTCACGATCGCCTCCGAGTGGCCCGAGCCGTGGCGGTTGACGTGCTCGATCGCCTCGCCGACCGAGTCGACGATCCCCACGGCGAGGGTGAGGGCGAGGTACTCGGTGTCCCAGTCCTCCTCGGTGGCCTCCGCGTAGCCGTCGCCGGCGAGCGTGCGCGCGCGGCCGTCGAGGCGCAGCTCGACCCCGGCCGACCCGAGGGCCTCCAGCGCGCGCGGGAGGAAGCGCGGCGCCGCGTCGACGTGCACCAGCAGCGTCTCGGCCGCGTTGCACACGCCGGGGCGCTGGGTCTTCGCGTTGACGGCGATGGCGAGCGCGGCTTCGAGGTCGGCGCTCGCGTCGACGTAGACGTGGCAGTTGCCCGACGCCGCGTAGATCACGGGAACGGTGGCCACTGCCTCGAGCGCCTTCTTGAGCCCCTCTCCCCCGCGCGGGATGACGAGGTCGACGAGGCCGTTCTGCGTGGCCAGCTCGGCCAGCTCCTCGCGGCCGCCGCCCAGCAGCGTCACCGCCCCCTGCGGCAGGCCGGAGGCCTCACCGGCGATCCGGGCGAGCACCTCGTTGGAGTGCGCCGCAGAGGACGAGCCGCGCAGCACGATCGCGTTGCCCGACTTCAGGCACAGCGCGGCGGCGTCGATCGTGACGTTCGGCCGCGCCTCGTAGACGACGCCGATGACGCCGAGCGGGACGCGCACGCGCCGCAGCATCAGCCCGTTGCCGAGCCGCTGCCCGTCGATGACCTCGCCCACGGGGTCGGGCAGCGCGGCGATGTCGCGGACCTGCGCGGCGATCGCCGCCACGCGGCCCTCGTCCAGGCGCAGGCGGTCGAGCAGGGCCGGCGACAGCGAGGCCTCGCGCCCGGCCTCCATGTCGCGGGCGTTGGCCTCCAGCACCTCCGGCGTGCGCGCCTCGAGCGCGTCGGCGATCGCGCGCAGGGCCGCGTCCTTCGCGCGGCGGTCGAGCTGGGCGAGCTGCCGCGCCGCCCGCTTGGCGGCGGCGCACTGCTCGGTGACGGAGGGCGTGGCGACGGCCATGCCGCAAAGGGTACGGCGCTACGCCAGGACGAAGTAGTCGCGGTGGATGGCCTCGTCGGCCGCGTCGGGGAAGACGGCGCGGACCTCGGGGCTCTGCATCCCCTTGACCCGGCGCAGCTCGTCGGCCGCGAAGTTGACGATGCCCTTGCCGATCGCGCCGCCTCCGGCCACGACGTCGACGGCGTCGCCCGCGTCGAAGGCGCCGCTGACGTCGACGATGCCGACGGGCAGCAGCGACGTCCCCGCCTCGCGCAGGGCGCGGGCGGCGCCGCGGTCGACGACGAGCGTGCCGTGCGAGGGCTTGGCGTACTTGAGCCACAGCTTGAACGACGACGTGCGCTCGCTGAGCGGGGCGAAGCGGGTGCCCTCGGCGTCGCCGGCGAGCGCCCGGGCCAGCGCGCCGGGGCGCAGCCCGTTGCAGATCGTGGTCGGGATCCCCGCCGCGCTGGCCATCTCCGCGGCCCCCACCTTCGATCGCATCCCGCCGCTGCCCAGCGTCGACGTCTCGCTGGAGATCGTCATGGCCTCGAGCGCCGCGTAGTCGGTGACCTCGGTGATCAGCCGCGCGTCGGGGTCGCGCTGCGGCGGCGCGGTGTAGAGCCCGTCGGTGTTCGTGAGCAGGACGAGGCGCTCGGCGCCGAGGAGCACCGCAACCTGCGCCGCGAGGAAGTCGTTGTCGCCGAACGAGATCTCCTCGGTCGCCGTCGTGTCGTTCTCGTTGATGACCGGCACGACGTCCCACTCGAGCAGCCGGCGCAGCGTGCGGCGCGCGTTGAGGTAGTGGGTGCGCTCGCGCATGTCGTGGAAGGTGAGCAGCACCTGGGCGCTCGTCCGCCCGCGCGCGCGGATCAGCTCGTCGTAGACGCGGTAGAGCTTGCCCTGGCCGACCGCGCTCGCGGCCTGGAGGTCGGCGATCGGGGCGGACTGGCGCCGGCCCCGGCCCATGAGCTTCAGCCCGCGGGCGATGGCGCCGCTGGTGACGATGACCCCGTGCTCGACCGCGACGATCTCGTCGCAGATCCGCGCGAGGACCTCCTCGCGGAGCGTCCCGTCGTCCTCCGCCGTGATGGAGGTGCCGATCTTGACGACGACGGTCACGAGGCAGGATCGAGCTCGAAGGTCTCGCCGGCGATCTCCACCTCGTCGCCGGGCTCGAACCCCTTCTCCTCGAGCGCCCGGATGACGCCCATGCGGTCGAGGCGGTGCTCGACGTGCGCGGCGGCCTCCTCGTTCTCGAGGTCGAAGCGCTGGAGCAGGCGCTGGACGCGCGGGCCGTCGACGCGGAACGACCCGTCGCCCACGCGCTCCACGGTGAAGCCGCGGTCGCCGCCGGGGCGGAAGACGCGATGCTCGGCCAGCGGCTCGATCTCGATCGCCGACTCCTCCGAGGCGACCTCCACCGGCACCCGGCGCAGCAGCTCGGCCTTCAGCTCGTCGAGCCCCTGGCCGGTCGCGGAGCTGGTGAGGATCACCGTGGTCTCCTCCCCGCCCAGCCGACTCCCCCACTCCGCGGCGGCCTGCCGCGCGTCGTCCGCCGGGACCAGGTCGGCCTTCGACAGCGCGAGGATCCGCGGCAGCGAGGCGAGGCGCTCGTCGTAGGCGGCCAGCTCGGCCTCGATCGTGGCGAAGTTCTGCTCGGGGTCGCTGCCGTCGAGCGGCGCGAGGTCGAGGACGTGGACGAGCAGGCGCGTCCGCTCGACGTGGGCCAGGAACTCGTGCCCGAGCCCGGCGCCCCCGCTCGCGCCCTCGATCAGGCCCGGGATGTCGGCGATCACGAGCTGGCGGTCGTCCGCGTCGAGCGTCCCCAGCACGGGCTCGAGCGTCGTGAACGGGTAGTCGCCGACCTTCGGCGCCGCCCGCGTCATCCGCCCCAGCAGCGAGGACTTCCCGGCGTTCGGCAGCCCGACGAGGCCGACGTCGGCCAGCAGCTTGAGCCGCAGCTCGATCCACCCCTCCTGCCCGGGGAGGCCGCGCTCGGCGAAGCGCGGCGCCTGGCGGGTGGCGCTGGCGAAGTGCTTGTTCCCGCGCCCGCCGAGCCCGCCCTTGGCGACGACGACCCGCTGGCCGGGCGTGACGAGGTCGTAGGTCGTCCCGTCCTCGAGCCGGGCCTGCGTTCCCGGCGGGACCTTCACGACGAGCGGGTCGCCCGCCGCACCGTGGCGCAGCGCGCCCTCGCCGTGCTTGGCCCGCTGCGCCTTCCAGTGCGCCTTGCGCTTGAAGGTCTGGAGATCGCGCAGCGACCCGTCGCAGAGCAGCACGACGTCGCCGCCGCGGCCGCCGTCGCCGCCGTCGGGGCCCCCGCGGGGGACGTGGGCCTCGCGCCGGAAGCTGAGGCAGCCGTTCCCGCCCGAGCCCGCCTGCACGAAGATGCGTGCCTTGTCCGAGAGCACGTACGAAAGGTATTCATGTCCGACCCCGTCTTCCTGATCACCGGCGCGTCGACCGGCATCGGCGCCGCGACCGCCCGCCACGCCGTCGAGGCGGGCTACCGCGTCGTGCTCGCCGCCCGCTCGGAGGACAAGCTGCGCTCCCTGGCCTCCGAGCTGGGTGAGGACCGCGCCCTCGTCACGCGCTGCGACGTGACCGAGTGGGACGACAACGCGGCGATGGTGCGCCACGCGATCGACGCCTTCGAGCGGATCGACGTGGTGTTCGCGAACGCCGGGTTCGGCGCGGCGCGCGGCTGGCTCGAGGAGTCGCCGGAGCACTGGCGCTCGATGGTCCTCACCAACGTCCTCGGGGCGGCGTACACGACGCGCGCCGCGCTCCCGGCGATCAAGGACGCGAAGGGGCACATCGTGCTGACGTCGTCGGTGGCCGGGCGCCGCGCGCTGAAGGGGTCGCTCTACTCGTGCACGAAGCACGCGGTGACGGCGATGGCCGAGGCGCTGCGCCAGGACGTCGACGGCACGGGCGTCCGCGTGACGTCGATCGAGCCGGGCATGGTCGACACGCCGTTCTTCGACAAGGGGGCCGGCGACGGCGCGCTCGTCGCCGACGACATCGCGCGCGCCGTGATGTACGCGGTCTCGCAGCCGCCGCACGTCGACGTCAACGAGATGCTGATCCGCCCGACGGCGCAGCCGACCTAGGTCTCTTCGTCGCGCTCCATCCGCGGCTCCTGCACGGTGCCGCGGAGGTGCTTGGCCAGCGCCCGCCCGGTGAGCGTCGGGGCCCACATCCGGGGCTCGGAGTCGTCGCCGTGGCCGGTGACGAGCCGACGACGCTCCAGGCCGCGCAGCGCGAGCGTCGTCGCGCCGTGGCGGATCCCGCTCTGCCCGGCGACGCGCGCGGCGGGCGCCTCCTCGCCCAGGCCCGGGCACAGCTCGGCGAGCGCCACGAGCGAGCGTTCCTGGGCCGCCGTGAGCGGACGCTGCGGGGGGTTTGACGGCGGGCGCGTGAAGCGGTTCAAAGCGAAAAGCGCTCAGCGGGATTGAATCTATAAAGGAGAAACCCTGAGCATTGCTCCGCACGGGACTGTAGCGCGCACGTGCCACGTCGTGCGTTGCGGCTGGCCAGCCAGCCAGTCACCCGGAAACCGGCGCGTCGCGGGACCCCTGGGCGGGGAGGTCCGGCGCTAGCCCTCGCCGAGCGACCGCGACAGCGCGAGCCCGGCGGCGGCGGCGCCCCCGGCCACGGCCATCCCCAGCGCGCCGCGGAAGCG
>DASVRH010000090.1:0-6159 GCA_036388715.1 Solirubrobacteraceae bacterium
GCCGTCGGCGTTCGCGACGTAGATCTCGGGGTTGACCGAGCAGCTCTCGCCGAAGCAGGTGCGACCGTTGCGGTCGCGGGTGGTGGCGAAGGCGATCCGCGACCCGTCCGGCGACCAGGCCGCACCGAAGGCGTCGTCGACGACCTTGCGCAGGCCCGTGCCGTCGGGGCGGACCGCATGGATGGCGGTGCCGCGGGTGAAGGCGACCTCGCCGCCGTCCGGCGACCAGGCGGGCTCCGTGTCGTACGCGCCCGTCGTCAGCACCCGCGGCTCCCCGCCCTGCGCGGAGAGGAGCACGAGCTCGACGACGCGCGGCGCGTCGGCCCCGCGGCGATACGGGAAGCGCACCGCCCCGATCGTCGTGCCGTCCGGCGACCACGCCGGCGAGCTGAGGCCGTCGCCGCCGGGCAGCGGCTGCGGCTCGGCGCCGGGCTCGCCGACCAGCAGCGGGCCGAACTTCGACCCGAACCGCTCGGCGCTCGACACGGCGTAGCGGCGGCCGTCGGGCGACCACGCGGGGCGGCCGAACGCCGTGTCGTCGCGCCGCAGGATCGGGGTGCGGGTCGCGCCGTCGTCGGAGACCAGCGAGAGGCCCGCGCGCGGGTTGTCGCCGTCGCTGACCAGCAGGTCCGCGGCCGCCGTGCCGGGAGCGGCGAGCGCGGCGATGACGGCGAGCGCTGCGGCGGCCCTTCGCATGCGGCCGAACGCTACGGGCCGGTCAGACGAGCTGCGGCGGTAGGAACCCCTCGATCCGCAGCAGCCGTTCCTTCTTCTCCAGGCCGCCGGTGTAGCCGCCGAGCCCGCCGCCGGTGCGCAGCACGCGGTGGCACGGGACGACGATGGGGATCGGGTTCGAGCCGAGCGCGTTGCCGGCGGCCCGCGTCGCGCGCTCGTTGCCCGCCTCGCGCGCGACGTCTCGGTAGGAGGAGACCTTCCCGAACGGGATCGCCGCCGTCGCCTGGAGGACGCGCGTCGTGAAGCCCGTCGTCAGCGACCAGTCGATCGGCAGGTCGAAGTCGCGGCGCCGGCCCTCGAAGTACTCGTCCAGCTCGCGGCGGAGCGGGTCGAAGCCCGCGGGCCGCTCGACGATCCGGGGCGAGATCCGCAGCGCGAGGTGCTCGAGCACCGGGTCGAGGCCGCCGCCGAAGTCCTCGTAGGCGAGCCGGACGAGCCCCTTCGGCGTGGCCGCCGCGACGAGCGGGCCGAGCGGGGAGTCGACCTCGGCGTAGGTGACGTCGACGGCGCCCTCGGCGAAGGCCCGCTCGGTCGCGCGCGCCACCGCGCCCGCGACGTCGGGCACGGCGAGCCGCTCCTGAAGCGCGGTCGCCACCCCCTCCTCGGCTCGGTCGGGGTCGTGGTGATCGAGGTCGCTGGTCATGCGGGGGTCCATTCCTTGCGTAGCTTGGCGAGGCCGTCGGCGAGCGCGCGGCGGGCGGCCTCCTCGGAGGACTCGAGCGCGGTGGCGATCTCGCGATGCGACAGGTCGCCCACGAAGCGCAGGAGCACCGCCCCGCGCTGCTTGGGCGGAAGGGCGTGCACGGCGGTCCAGAGCGACTCGTCGGCGACGGGGGAGGGGTCCGACGCGCCGGGGTCGAGGTCGTCGGTGGGCGTCGCCCCCCGCGCCTTGGCCCGGTGGAGGTCGAGCGCCTTCCGGTGCGCGATCGTCAGCAGCCAGCCGCGGAGGTTGTCGGTGTGGCGCAGGCGCGGGTACGCGCGCAGCGCCGCGATGACGGTCTCCTGGAAGCAGTCGTCGGCGTCGACCGGCCCGACCGACCCGACGAGGAAGCGCAGGACGGCTTCGCTGTGGTCGTCGAGCAGGCGTTGGAAGGGCGGGCGCACGTCAGTTCAACGTGTCGTCCTCGTGGAACGTGAGGTGCAGCGCCGCGCGCCGGCGCAGCTCGGGCGCCAGGCGGTAGGCCTCGCCGCGGTCGGCGCGGAGCGCGGCCAGGACCGCCGTGACGTGCTCGAGCCCGATGAGGTCGGCCCACTCCAGCGGCCCGCGCGGGTGGTTCATGCCGAGCACCATCCCGTCGTCGATGTCCTCCGCGCTGCCGACCCCCTCGCCCAGCGCGAACGCCGCCTCGTTGACGATCTGGCACACCATCCGCCCGAGCACGAGCCCCGGCGCGTCGCCGACCCACGCGACGTGCTTGCCGAGGGCGGCGAAGAACGATTCCCCGCGCTCGGCCGCGGCCGACGACGTGTAGGGCCCGCGCGTCATCTCCACGAGCCGCGCGTCCTCCAGCGGCGGCAGCGCATGGAAGCCCGCGGAGGGCCCATCGCCGTCGAGCTCGGCCAGCGACCCGCGGTCGCAGAGGAGCAGCTGCGGCGCCCCCTCGAGCGGAGGCTCGTCCTCGTCGCGCCCGCAGTCGATGGCCAGCCACGGGACCTCGCCGTCGATCTGCTCCGGCCCGCGGACGTCGAAGCCGGCGGCGGCCGCGAGGGAGCGGAGCTCGGCCGCGAGAGGGGAGTGGCCGGCGACCACGACGATCGCGTTCGAAGGCGCTCCTTCGCGGGCCCCTCCGGGCGGCGGCGGATCGTCCGGCCGGTGGGGGCCCTCGCCGTACTCGTACCAGCCGCGCCCCGTCTTGCGCCCGTGCCGACCGCTGGCCACCATCCGCGCCTGCAGCGGCGACGGGCGCCAGCGGGGCTCGCCGAAGGAGAGGTCGTAGAACGACTTCGACACCGCGAACCCGACGTCGATCCCGACGAGGTCGGACAGCTCGAACGGGCCCATCCGGAACCCGCCGGCCATCCGCACGATCCGGTCGATCGTCTCGACGTCGGCGACGCCCTCGCCGAGCAGCCGCAGCGCCTCGAGCCCGAAGGGGCGGTTGCAGCGGTTGACGAGGAACCCGGGCCCGTCGGCCGCGTCGATCACCGAGCGGCCCATCGCTCCGCCCAGCTCACGGACGCGCTCGAGCGCCCACGCCGCCGACTCGACGCCGGCGATCACCTCGACCAGCCGCATCACCGGCGCGGGGTTGAAGAAGTGCATCCCGACCACGCGCTCCGGCGCCTCGACGCCCGCCGCCACCTGGGTGACGGGGAGCGACGAGGTGTTCGTGGCCAGCACACACGACGGCCCGACGACGTCGGCCACCTCGGCGAAGACGCGGTGCTTCAGCGCGAGGTCCTCGGGCACCGCCTCGATCACGACGTCGCATCCCTCCAGCTCCCGGGTCGAGGAGACGAGGGTCAGACGGGCGAGCTGGGAGGGATCCAGGCGTTTCGCAATCCTCTCGCGCGCGCGCTCCAGCGCCTGCGAGTCCGCGTCGAGCAGCCGCGTCTCCGACCCCGCCTGGCACCCGAGCTGCGCGATGCCGGCACCCATGGTCCCGGCGCCGACGACGCCGAGGATCATCCCGGGACGAGCGCGTTCAGCCCGGTGAGGGCGCGGCCGATGATGAGCTTCTGGATCTGCGACGTGCCCTCGTACAGCGTCGTCACGCGCACGTCGCGGAACCAGCGCTCGACCGGGTGGTCGTCGACGTAGCCCGCGCCGCCGTGGACCTGGATCGCCGTGTTCGCGCACTCGACCGCGGACTCCGTCGCGTAGAGCTTCGCGACCGACGTCTCCAGCGTGTTCGGCTCCCCTCGGTCCTTCAGCCACGCCGCGCGCCAGACGAGCATCCGCGAGGCGTCGGCCTTGACCTTCATCTCGGCGATCATCGCCTGCACGAGCTGGAAGGAGCCGATGGGGCGGCCGAACTGCTCGCGCTCCTTCGCGTACGCGACCGACTCGTCGACGCAGCCCTGGCAGATGCCGACGCAGCCCGCGGCCACCGAGAAGCGGCCCGAGTCCAGCGCGCTCATGGCGACCTTGAACCCGTCGCCGACGTCGCCGAGCATCTCCGTCGCCTCGACGTCGTCGAGCGCGATCGCCGCGGTGTCGGAGCCGTGCAGCCCCATCTTCCCGTGGATCTCCGAGGGCTGGAAGCCGGGCTGGTCGGTGTCGACCAAGAAGCACGCGAGCCCGCGGTGCGCGAGCTCCGGATCGGTCTGGGCGAAGATCAGCGCGACCTTCGCGTGGTTGCCCATCGAGATCCACATCTTCGCGCCGTTGATGATCCAGCGGTCGCCGTCGCGCCGCGCGCGCGTGCGCTGGTTGGCCGCGTCCGAGCCGGTGTCCGGCTCGGTCAGGCCGAAGCAGCCGAGCCACTCCCCGGAGCACAGGCGCGGCAGGTACTCGCGCTTCTGCTCCTCGGTCCCCCAGCGCAGGATCGCGCTGCACACGAGCGAGGTCTGCACCGACACGACCGTGCGCATCGCCGAATCGGCCCGCCCGATCTCCTCGACGATCAGCCCGTACGTCGTGTAGTCCAGGCCGGCGCCCCCGTACTCGGAGGGGATGATCGCGCCGAGGTAGCCCTGCGCCGCGATCGCGCGCACGAGGTCGGTGTCGAAGTGGTGGTTGCGCGCGTTCTCCTTCGCGCGCGGCACGATCTCGTTGTCGGCGAAACGGCGGGCCGTCTCGCTGACCAGCCGCTGCTCGTCGGTGAGTCCGAAGTCCATCGGGCGGACGCTATCCGGCCCGGCCCGCTTCCTGCTCCGTCTGCACCTGGCGCTTCTGCTCGGCCGCGCGCTTGCGACGCAGCTCCTCCATCGCCTCGCGCTGCTCGCGCCTCTGCTTCGCGCTCGGCTTGACCGGCTTCTGGGGTGCGCCCGGCGAGCCCAGGCCGCCGCGCTTGTTGCGGCTGGCCTGGCCGTTCGAGATCTTGCCGCGGCGGACCTGATTGCGCAGCTGGCCGCCCGCCTCGTCGTTGACCCGGCAGCGGCGCGTCATCTGCCGCACGGTCAGCTTCGTCCAGTCGTAGCGCGTGTCGCTCGCGCGCCGGCAGGTGATCTTGATGAAGGCGGGCCGCTCGTTCTTGTCGCGCCCCTTGATCGCGTGGTGGACGAGCAGGACGACGGTGCGGATGTCGCGGCGCGCGAAGAGCCCGCGCAGGACGATCGCCTGCTGGTCGAGGATCCGGCCGGTCCCGCGCGGCTCGGAGCGGATGCGCAGGCTGCACGTGCCGTCGCGGCAGTCGGCGGCGATGACCGTCGGCTGCCCCTTGTCGACGTCGCGCCCGAGCCGGCGCTCGACGATCGTGGCCGCGGGCACCCCGGCCGGCGTGAGCGCGTCCGGGTAGTCGACGCCCGACAGGGCGGCCTCGATGCCGCGCGGCTCGGGCGGCGGCCCGTCGTAGACGATCTGGTCGGTCGGCGGGCGGTCGTCGGGCCGCCTGGCCGGCTTGCCCTTCGTGGCGGGGGGCCCACCTCCGCGCTCGTCCCTCGCGACCGGGCCTCCGCCCTGGGCGACGGCCGGGTTGGTGGCCGGCCGGGCGCCGTCCTCGTCGTCGTCCCCGCCGCCCGCGGCGACCACGACGACGGCCGGGAGGCCGATCACGACGAGCGCGATCAGCAGGCCGATGAGGGCGTTGCGGCTCATCGGGGCGCAGCCTAGCCGGAAGGCTCGGGGATCTCGGCCCCTTGGGCGGCCGGGTCGTCGGGCGCCACCGGCTCCTGGCGGTGGATCTCGCCCTGGTCGAAGTAGCCGACCCTGCAGATGTTCTGGAGGATCTGCGGCCCGCTGCGCTTCGACCAGTCGACGTCCTTGCGGCGCGAGGCGTCGCACTCCGTCGTGAGCAGCGGCGCGCCGCTCGGCGTCTCCTCGCTCGACTTCGCCGGGACGCCCGCCGCGGACACGTCGCGCACGGCCTGGAGCGTCAGCCTGCGCACCGGCGTGCGACGGTAGATCCGCTCCACCATCGGGCGCTGGTCCTCGAGGATGCGCCCGCGGCCCGGGAGGCCGAGCGCGTAGACGACCTTGCACTTGTCGTCCTGCGGGCAGTCGACGGACCGGACGATCGGCTTGCGGAAGCGCTCGACGTCGTACTGCTCGGCGACCTTCACGTCGACGTCGTCGATCGCGGTCTTGACCTGCCGCTCGAGCGGCGAGAGGGGCTCGGGCCTCGCCTGCTGCTGCCGCTCGCCGGGGGCGGCGTCGTCGCCGCCCCCGATGAGCACCACGAGACCTACGGTGTAGACGGCGGCGAGGGCGAGCCACGCCGCTGCCTGCGCCGGCAGGGGGAGGCGGCGGAATCGCCGCCACCCCCTTCCGAACGCGTTCAACCTGCCGTCAGCTCCGAGCTAGGGGTTGACGACGGTGATGCT
>DASVRH010000091.1:0-2311 GCA_036388715.1 Solirubrobacteraceae bacterium
CCCGCGCGCGCGGGCGCCCGCGCGCGCGCTCGACGGTCGCGACGACCGCACGACGATCGCCTCGACCCACGATCCGCTCACGACGCCTTCGCCTCCTGCATCGCCTGCCACACCCGCGCGGGCGAGCACGGCATGTCGACGTGCTTGACGCCGAGCGGCCGCAGCGCGTCGACCACCGCGTTGACGATCGCCGGCGGCGAGCCCACGTTCGACGACTCGCCCACGCCCTTGGCCCCGATCGGGTGGTGCGGCGACGGCGTGTACGTGGCGCCGAGCTCCCAGTCCGGGACCTCCTTCGCGGTCGGCACGAGGTAGTCCATGAACGACCCGGCCAGGCAGTTGCCCTCCTCGTCGAAGGAGATGTGCTGCATGAGCGCGATGCCGAGCCCCTCGGCCAGCCCGCCCTCGATCTGCCCCTCGACGATCATCGGGTTGATCCGCACGCCGCAGTCGTCGACCGAGACGAACCGGCGCACCTTGACCTCGCCCGTCCCCGGGTCGACGTCGACGACGCAGATGTACGCGCCGTAGGGGAACGTGAGGTTCGGCGGGTTGTAGGTGACCTCCGCGTCGAGGTGGCCCTCGACGCCCTCGGGCAGCTCGAGCGCGCCGTGCGAGGCGAGCGCGAGGTCCTGGATCGTCTGGCCCTTCGACGGGTCGCCGGCGACGAACCAGCGGCCCTTCTCCCACTCGAGATCGTCGGGCGAGGCCTCGAGCGCCGCGGCCGCGATCAGCCGCGCCTTGTCGCGCACCTTGCGCGAGACCATCGCCACCGCCGCGCCGGACACCGGCGTCGACCGCGACCCGTACGTGCCCAGGCCGAACGGCGTCTGGTCGGTGTCTCCGTGCACGACCTCGATGTCCTCGGGTGGGATCCCGAGCTCCTCGGCGACGATCTGCGCGAACGTCGTCTCGTGGCCCTGGCCCTGCGTCTTGACCGAGATCCGGACGGTCGCCTTGCCCGTCGGGTGCACGCGCAGCTCGGCGCCGTCGGCCATGCCGAGGCCGGCGATGTCCATGTCGCGCCGCGGGCCCGCGCCCACGCCCTCGGTGAAGAACGACACGCCGATGCCCATCAGCTCGCCGCGCTCGCGCGCCGCCGCCTGCTCGCGGCGCAGCTCCTCGTAGCCGGCGATCCGCACCGCCTCGTCCATCGCGGCCGCGTAGTCGCCGGAGTCGTACGTCCACCCCGTCTTCGTCGTGTACGGGAACTGCTCGGGCCGGATGAAGTTCTTCATCCGCAGCTCGATCGGGTCCATCCCCAGCTCGGCGGCGAGCAGGTCGACCATGCGCTCGACGAAGTACGCCGCCTCGGTGATGCGGAACGAGCACCGGTAGGCGACGCCCCCCGGCGCCTTGTTCGTGTAGACGCCCTTCACCGTGCAGTACGCCGCCTCGAGGTCGTACGAGCCGGTGAAGATGTGGAAGAACCCGGCCGGGTACTTCGACGGCTGCGCGGTCGCGTTGAACGCGCCGTGGTCGGCCAGCGTGTCGACCCGCAGCGCGCGGATCTTCCCGTCGCGGTCCGCGGCGATCTTCCCGCTCATCAGGTAGTCGCGGGCGAAGCCGGTCGACGTCAGGTTCTCGGTCCGGTCCTCCATCCACTTCACCGGGTGGCCGGAGACGATCGACGCGACCACCGCGCACACGTAGCCCGGGTAGATCGGGACCTTGTTGCCGAAGCCGCCGCCGATGTCCGGCGCGATGACCTGGATCTTGTGCTCGGGCAGCCCGGCCACCATCGCGTACAGCGTGCGGTGCGCGTGCGGCGCCTGCGTCGTGCACCACAGCCGCAGCTTGCCCGTGACGCCGTTGAAGTCGGCGACCGCGCCGCACGTTTCCAGCGGCGCGGGGTGCACGCGCTGGAACGGGACGTCCTGCATGACGACGACGGCGTCCGCGTCCTCGAAGATCGCGTCGCACTCCGGCTCGCTGCCGGCCTCCCAGTCGAAGATGTGGTTGTCGGTCTTGCCCTCCTTGTCGTCGCGGATGACCGGCGCGTCGGCGTCGAGCGCCTTCTTCGGATCGACGATCACCGGCAGCGGCTCGTACTCCACGTCGATCAGCTCGAGCGCGTCGCGCGCGGCGTAGTGGTCGTCGGCGACGACGAACGCGACCTCCTGGCCCTGGAAGCGCACCTTGTCGGTGGCGAGCACGGCCTGCGTGTCGGCGCTGAGCGTCGGCATCCACGCCAGCCCCTGCTCCTCGAGGTCCTTGCCGGTGATGACGGCGTGGACCTTCGGGTGGTTCAGCGCGGCAGAGGTGTCGATCGAGACGATCTTCGCGTGGGCCAGCGGCGAGCGCAGCGCGG
>DASVRH010000092.1:0-36700 GCA_036388715.1 Solirubrobacteraceae bacterium
GTGGTCCTCGTGCGTCGAGGGCTCCTCGGCGGGACCCTCCGGCGGGTCGAGCTCCTGCGAGCCCCCCGCGAGCGCGGGGCGCAGGGCGGGGGCCTCGGCCTCGACCGGGCGCATCCACATCACCGCGAGCACGCGCAGGTAGTAGGCCAGCGACGCCGCGGAGCCGAGCACGATGAAGATGCCGAGCCACGTGTAGCCGCCGTCGACGGTCGCGCCGATGAGCGAGATCTTCCCGATGAAGCCGCCGGTGGCGGGGATTCCCGCGAGCGAGAGCATCGCGATCGTCAGCGGCCACGCCAGCCACGGCTTCGACCACCCGATCCCGGCCAGCGAGTCGATGTGGTCGCCCAGCCCGGTCTCCCGCTCGCGCGCGATGACCACGGCGAACGCGGCGAGGTTCATCGCCAGGTACACGGCGAGGTAGAAGAGCGTCGCCCGCACGCCGAGCTGCGTCGCCACGACGACGCCCGCGAGCAGGTAGCCGGCCTGCGCCACGCTCGACCACGCGAGCAGCCGCTTCAGGGACGACTGCGTCAGCGCGCCGACGTTGCCGACGACGATCGAGATCGCGGCCAGGGTGGCGAGCACGCCGCCCCACTGCTCGGAGGACGGCAGCAGCGCGACGTCCATCATCCGCAGCAGCACGCCGAACGCGGCCGCCTTCGTGGCCACGGCCATGAACGCCGTGATCGGCGTCGGCGCGCCCTCGTAGACGTCGGGCGTCCACTGGTGGAACGGCGCGACCGACGCCTTGAACGCCAGGCCCACGATCACGAGCGCGATCCCGGCGAGCAGCAGCGAGTCGGTGACCAGCTCGTTCTCGGAGAAGAGGTCGCCGCCGGCGCCCAGCGCCTTGGCCATCCCGCTGAAGTCGGTCGAGCCCGTCGCGCCGTAGAGCAGCGCCAGCCCGTACACCAGCGTCGCCGACCCGACCGACCCGATGACGAGGTACTTCAGGCCGGACTCCAAGGAGGTCGCCCGCCGCATCTCCGTCGCGCACAGCACGTACAGCGGGATCGAGAGCATCTCGAAGCCGAGGAAGAGCGTGACCGTGTTCTGCGCGGCGACCAGCGTCGCCATCCCGCCGATGCTGAAGAGCAGCATCGAGTAGTACTCGCCGTGGGCCGACTCGCGCGGCGCGAGTGCGCGCAGGCTGAACAGCACCGCCGCCACGCCGGCCAGCGCGAACAGGCAGTTCAGGTACATCGCGAAGCTGTCGACGCGCAGCGCGGCGCTGATCACGTCCTTGCCGTCGCCCCACTGCCAGATCGACAGCCCGGCGAACGCGCCGAGCGACGCGATCGTCAGGAACGGGACGAGCGACTCGCGCACGAACCGCGAGCGCAGCAAGCCCACGAGGAGGACGAGCATCGCGCCGCCGAACGCCGCCAGCAGCGGCGACATGGCGGCCCAGTCGATGTGCGGGCCCTTCATCGCCCCGCCACCGCCTCTCCCTCGGCCGCCTGGTGCGCGGCCTGCACCTTGCCGGGCACCGTCTCCTCACCCTTGTCGAGCAGCACCTGCGGATACAGCGACAGCGCGATGATCACCAGCACGAGCGGCACGAGCACGACGGCGTCGACGAGCTTGATGTCGCGCGGGTCCACGCCCGTGCCCACCCGGTTGTGCATCGACCGGATGAACATCCGCAGCATGTAGACGCTGGCCAGCACCACGCCCGTGAACGCGACGATCGCGATCACGATCTTCGACTCGAACACGCCGAACAGGATCAGGAACTCCCCGACGAAGTTCGACGAGCCGGGCATCGCCAGCGTCGCGAGCGCGACCACGAGGAACAGCCCGGCGAGCACGGGCGCGCGGAACGCCGTGCCGCCCATGTCGCGCAGGTCCGACGACCCGCCGGCGCGCGCCGCCAGCAGCCCGACGATGAAGAAGGCGGGGATCACGACGAGCCCGTGGTTGACCGACTGGAGGATCGCGCCCTGCGCGCCGTCGTCGTCGAGCGAGAACACGCCGAGCGTGATGAAGCCGAGCTGCGCGACCGACGAGTAGCCGAGGATCAGCCGCGTCTCGGTCGTCGTGAACGCCATCGCCGAGCCGTAGAGGATCGACGCGAGCGCGATGAGCAGGATGAGCATCTGGAAGTCGGCCGTCGCGTCGGGTAGCAGCGGCGTGACGACGCGCAGGAAGCCGTAGGCGGCGACCTTCGACAGCACCGCGCTGAACACCGCGAGCACAGGCAGCGGCATGTTGCGGTAGCCGTCGGGCATCCAGCCGTGGAACGGGAACGCCGGCATCTTGATCAGGAACGCCGCGGCGAAGCAGAGGAAGATCCAGCGCTGCGTGCCCTCGGGGAGCACGACACGGTCGAGCTCGGACAGGACGAACGTCGTGCCGTCCAGCGACGAGCCCGAGTTGATCCCGATCGCCACGGCCGCCGCGAGCATGAGCAGCGACCCGACGAGCGTGTAGATGAAGAGCTTGAGGATCGCCTGGCGGCGGTCCGGCCCGCCCCAGATGCCGGTCAGGAAGAAGAACGGCACCAGCATCAGGTCGAAGAAGAGGACGAAGAGGATGAGGTCCTGCGCGACCAGCGCGCCGAGCACCGAGCTGTGCGCGAGGCCCATCCACATGAAGAACTGCGCCGGGTACTCGCGCGACAGGGCCGCCCACAGCGTGCACGCCGTGAAGCCGAACGTCGTCAGCAGGATGAGCGCGACGTTCAGCCCGTCCACGCCGAGCTTGTAGTGGATGCCGAGCTGCTCGATCCACGTCTCGTCGGTGACGTACTGCAGCGCGCCGGAGCCCGCGTCGAAGTCGGCGAGCAGCAGCACCGAGTAGGCGAGCGCGAGCAGCGACCCGGCGAAGGCGACCCAGCCCGCGGCGCGCCGCCCGAGCAGCGCGAGCGCCCCGGCGACGGCGGGCAGCCAGAGGATCAGTGACAGGTGGATGGTCATCCGAGGAGGAGCAGCCAGAGGACGACGCCGGCGAGGCCGAGCACCATGAGCGCCGCGTAGGCGCGCAGGAAGCCGCTCTGCCGGCTGCGGACGGCGGCGCTGCCCGCGCGGACGAGCGCGACCGGCCCGCCGACGAACAGCCCGTTGACGACGATGCGCTCGAACGTCTGCTGCGCGAAGCGCCCGAACCACGCGGCGGGCCGCACGACGAGCCGGTCGAGCGCCTCGTCGGCGTACCACTTGTTCACGAACAGCGTGTGCAGCGGTGCGAAGCGCTCGCGCATCCGCACCGCGATCTCCGGCCGCCGGACCCAGATCAGGTAGGCGACGGCGATCCCGGCGATCCCGCACAGCGCGCCGATGGCCAGGCCGCCGAAGGTCAGGGCGTCGGACGGGTGCAGCTCCTCGTGGAAGCGCGACTCCGCGAACGTCGGCTCGAGGAAGTGGTCGAGCGCCTCGGTCACGTTCGGGATCTGCAGCCAGCCGGCGGCGATCGCCGCCAGCGCGAGCACGCCCATCGCGATCCGCATCGGCAGCTCCTGCTCGGCGATGTGGTGCTCGGGGCCGGGGAAGCCGACGTCGGTGTCCTCCTCCTCGCCGGTGACCGGGTTGCGCGGCACGTCGGCGTGGTGCAGGTGGCCGCCCTCCAGCTCGCGCGCCTCGGGCGACGGCTCGCCGAAGAAGACGCGGAAGATCATCCGGAACGTGTAGACGGCGGTGATGAACGCCGTGACGTAGCCGACGACCACGAGCGCGACGTGCCAGTCGCCGCGGTCGGCGACGTAGGCGAGCACCTCGTCCTTCGAGAAGAACCCGGCGAACGGCGGCACGCCCGCGAGCGACAGGCCGCCGAGCACGAAGCAGATGAACGTGAACGGCATCGCGCCGCGGAAGCCGCGCATCTTGTCGATGTTCTGCACGCCCGCCATCGCCGCGATCACCGAGCCGGCGGCCATGAACAACAGCGCCTTGAAGAAGGCGTGCGTGTAGAAGTGGAAGATGCCGGCGACGTAGGCGCCCGACGAGACGGCCATCACCATGTAGCCGATCTGGGACATCGTCGAGTAGGCGATGATGCGCTTGAGGTCGGTGACGACGAGCCCGATCGTCGCGCTCACGAACAGCGTCAGGCAGCCGACGATCGCCCCGACCGCCGCCGCGCTCGCTGACTGCTCGAACAGCGGCCACATGCGCGCGATGAGGTACACGCCCGCGGTCACCATCGTCGCCGCGTGGATCAGGGCGCTGACCGGCGTCGGGCCCTCCATCGCGTCCGCGAGCCACGTGTGCAGCGGGATCTGCGCCGACTTCGCGAACGCGCCGACGAGCAGCAGGATGCACCCGGCGGTGACGTCGCCCTGGGAGATCTCGGCGGCCTTCTCGAACGACCCGAGGTAGTCGAGGGTGCCGGTGCCCTTGAAGATGAAGAACGTGCCGAGCACGAGCCCGACGTCGCCGAGCACGTTGATGACGAACGCCTTGATGCCCGCCGCCGTCGCCGTCTCGCGCCGGTACCAGAACGAGATCAGCAGGTAGGACGCCGCGCCGACGAACGCCCACCCGACGATGAGGAACAGGAAGTTCCCCGCCAGGATCAACAGCAGCATGCTGAAGACGAAGAAGTTCAGGTAGCTGAAGAACCGCGCGTAGCCGCGGTCGCCGCCCATGTACGCCACCGAGTACAGGTGGATGAGCGACGAGACGAGCGTGATCGTCACCGTCATGAAGACGCTGAGCGGGTCGACCAGCAGCGCGAGCTCGCCGTCGAAGCCGGTGGTCGCCATGACGTCCCACGCCACGGCGCGCACGTGGCGCTCCTCCTCGGCCAGGTCCTGGAGCGAGAAGAGCATCAGCACGGCGCTGACGAACGAGCCGAAGAGCACCGCGGTGCCGACGTAGCCCGGCAGCTTCCCGCGCAGGACGCGGTAGCCGAGCGCGTTGACGATGCAGCCGGCCAGCGGCAGCAGGAGGGTGAGCCAGGCGAAGGTCTTGACCGACGTCATCCCTGCAGCTCCCGCAGCTCGTCGACGTCGACGGGCACCCGGCGGCGGTACATCGCGACGATGATCCCGAGGCCGACCGTGACCTCGCACGCCGCGACGACCATCACGATCAGCGCGAAGACCTGGCCGTCGTCGGTGCCGTGCATGCGGCTGAACGCGATCAGCGCGAGGTTGGCCGCGTTGAGCATCAGCTCGAGGCAGAGCAGGATCACGAGCGGGTTGCGCTTGACCATCACGCCGCCCGCGCCGATCGCGAAGATGAACGCGGAGACCGCGAGGTACCAGCCGATGCTCACCAGCCGCCCTCCCAGTCGTCGCCCTCGCCGCGCCGGCGCGACTCGCCGGCGCCCGCCGCGATCTCCGGCCGGGTCGTGCCCTTCGGGTGCGAGCCGGGCGGCGTGCCGCCGACGTCGGGCAGCCCGCTGACGCCCTCCTTCATCGTGCCGGTGCCCTCGGGCCGCAGCGCGTCGACGACGCTGATGAGCGCGGCGTCGTCCTCCTCGAGTCCCGCGCCGCGCCGGCGCCGCGCGAGCACGACCGCGCCGATGGCGGCGACGAGCAGCAGCAGCGAGGCCAGCTCGAAGGGGAGGAGGAACTTCTGCAGCAGCGCGTTGCCGAGCGCGCCCGGCGAGCCGAACGGGTCCTCGGCGGCCGGGTTGAAGCGGGCGCCCTCGGCGTCCACGGCCTTCAGGCCGGTGCCGAGCAGCGCGATCCACAGCTCGACGAGGATCACGGCGGCGAACACGACCGACAGCCCTCGCAACCCGGGCGCGTAGGGCCGCCGCATCGGCTCGGCCCCGCCGACGTAGGCGACGACGAAGACGTAGAGCACCATCACCGCGCCGGCGTAGACGACGACCTGCGCCGCGGCGATGAACTCCGCGCGCAGCAGCAGGAACAGCGCCGCCAGCGACAGCAGGTGCACCACGAGCGAGAGGACGCTGTAGAACGGGTTCTCGAGCCGGATGACCCCTATCGCCCCGGCGATCGCCCCCGTCGCCGCGATGAAGAAGAGGACTTCGGCCACTACTCCCCTTCCGCCCGCAGGGGCGTGCGGTCGAGCGGCTCCGCGAGCAGCATCTCCTTGGTGAAGATGAGGTCGGAGCGGTTGTAGTCCGACATCTCGTAGTCGTGGCCCATCGTGATCGCGTCGAACGGGCACGCGACCTCGCAGTAGCCGCAGAAGATGCAGCGGGCGAGGTTGATCTCGTAGACCGCCGCGTAGCGCTCGCCGGCCGACACGCGGTTGTCCGGCGTGTTCTCCGCGGCCACGACGCGGATGCAGTCGGCCGGGCAGGCGGCGGCGCACAGCGAGCAGCCGACGCACTTCTCCAGGCCGGTGTCCTCGAAGCGATGCAGCCGGTGGCGCCCGCGGAAGCGCGGATAGACCGGGACCTTCTCCTCCGGGTACTGGATCGTGCTCGGCTTCTCGCGCAGCTTGGCGAACGTCGTCTTCAGGCCGCGCAGCGTCTCGCCGAACGCGCGGTACGCGCCGCCGGCGCCGCCGGGCTCGGGGGCGCGGATCACCTCGACGACGTCGGGACCGGGGTCGTACGGGCTCATGAGTTGTTGTCCACCACCACGACGATGATCGCTGTCGCCAGGGCGTTGACCGTGGCCAGGGGGAGCAGCACCTTCCAGCCCAGGCTCATGAGCTGGTCGTACCGCAGGCGCGGCAGCGTCGCGCGCACCCAGATGAAGAAGAAGACGAAGAAGTAGAGCTTGCCGAGCACGACGATCGGGTCGACCCACGTCGGCGGGTCGATGCCGAACGGCAGGTGCCAGCCGCCGAGGAAGAACGTCACGGCGAGCAGCGAGACCGTGAGCATGTTCAGGTACTCGGCGAAGAGGAAGGCGACCATCTTCGTGCCGCCGTACTCGGTCATGTAGCCCTGCACCAGCTCGGCGTCGGCCTCGGGGAGGTCGAACGGCGCGCGGTTCGTCTCGGCGAAGCCGGCGACGAGGAAGACGATGAAGCCGACGAACTGCGGCACGATGAACCACATGCCGACCTGGTGGTCGACGATCTCCGTCAGGCTCAGCGTGCCGGCGGTCATGAGCACGCCCACGAGCGCGAGGCCCTGCGAGACCTCGTAGGAGATGAGCTGCGCGGCGCTGCGCATCGCGCCGAGGAACGAGTACTTCGAGCCGCTCGCCCAGCCGCCGAGCATCAGCCCGTAGAAGGCGATGGCGCCGAACGCGAAGACGTAGAGGACGCCGATCGAGACGTCGATCCCGTAGAGGCCGACCTGGCCGCCGAAGATGTCGACGGTGTCGCCGAACGGCACGATCGCGAACGCGCTGATCGCGGTGATGATCGAGACCGCCGGCGCGAGGATGTAGAGCGTCTCGATCGCGGTGCGCGGCCGCGAGTCCTGCTTGACGGCGAACTTGACGATCTCCGCCAGCGGCTGGAGCGCGCCGAACGGCCCGACGCGGTTGGGGCCGTAGCGCATCTGCATCCGGCCCATGAGCTTGCGCTCCATGATGATCACGGCGGGCAGGATCTGGAGCGCGACCGCGAAGATGATCAGCGCCTTGAGGATCTGGACCCACCACGACTCGTAGTAGGTGACGTCGGCGAGCATGGCGAGGAGGTCGTTCACGAGCGCCGCACCTCCACGAGCGTCTCGCCGCTGAGCAGGTTGGCCCCGTCCTCGGCGACGCCCTCCTCGAGGAAGACCGTCCCGGCCGGCGCGTCGTTGCGCAGCGCGACCGTCGCCGTGACCCGCGTCCCGTTCGCGCCGACCTCGACGCGCTCGCCGTGCTCGAGCCCGAGCCGCTGCGCGTCCTGCGGCGAGAGCTCGGCGCGCTGGCGCGCGGCGAGGAACTTCAGCGCGGGCGCGTGCTCGACCTCGGGGGCCGCCCAGATCGAGCGGAAGGTGCCGAGGCGCAGCCCGCCGCCGGCGGGCCCGCCGTCGCGCGCCTGCGCCGCCGCGGGCGGGGTCGCGGAGGGCGTCGCGTCGGGCAGGCTCGTCGCCGCGGCCCGCTCGGGCCACCGCACGCCGCGCCCGCCGATGACGTCGAGCGTGATCCCGGCGTAGAACGGCACCGCCTCGACGATCTGCTGGAAGGCCATGCCGGCGGTCAGCACGCCGGTCTCGACGCCGAGCTCGGCGCAGAGGTCGGCGAGGACCTGCCACTCGGCGCGGTTCTCGCCCTGATGCGCGATCGCGGGCCGGACGCGCTGCAGGCGCCCGTCGGGGTGCACCATCGTGCCGTCCTTCTCGGGGTGCCCCTCCGCCGGGAAGACGACGGTGGCGTGCTCGCGCAGCCCGTCGGTGAGGAACGCCGCGTGCGCGACGACCGTGGAGGCGGCGTCGAGCGCGGCCTCCCACGTGCCGCGGCCGGGCAGGTCGCGTACCGGGTCGACGTGCAGCAGGTAGACGGCGGCCAGGTCGCCGCCGGCGAGCGCCTCGGCGATCTGCGGGGTCGTGTAGCCGTCGGGCGCCTCGGCGTAGCCGGGCCCGCTGCCGGGGACGCAGCCGACCTCGCGCAGCCCGCGGCCGTTCGTGCCGGAAGGCACCTCGAGGATCCCCGCGCCGCCGATGTCGGCCAGCCCGAGCGCCTGCGCCAGCTCGACCGCGGCCGGCGCCGAGCGCTCGCCGCAGACGATGACGATCTCCTCGCCCGCCGCGCGCAGCGCGTCCCCGAACTCTCTCACCGAGTCGTCCCCGCGCGCCAGCGCACGCGCGAACGCCTCGCCGCCGCCGGGCGGGAAGCGGTGGGTCGCCACGGCGTTCGGGTCGAGCGCGCTGGCCCGCGACGTCGCGACCGCGAGCTTCGTCCGCTGGCGGCGGACGCCCTTGCGGATGCGCAGGTCGAGGATCGGCGCGTCGTCGATCGGCTCGCAGTCGAGGACGAGGACGGTGTGCGCGTACTCGACGTCCTCGACCGTGGCCTGCAGGCGCGGGTCGGCGAGCGCGACGAGGTCCGCGCGCGGGCGCGAGCCGAGCGGCGACGAGTCGACGTGCGGCGACTCGAGCGCCTCGCGCACGAGGCGCTGGAGCAGGAAGCCCTCCTCGTTCGTCGTCTGGCCGCCGGCGACCGCGCCGACGCGGCCCTTCGCCCGGCGCAGCGCCGACGCCGCCTCGGAGATCGCGCGCTCCCACGACACCGGCCGCAGCTCGCCGCCGTCGCGCACCATCGGGCGCGTGACGCGCTCCTCGACGTGCACGGCCTGGTAGGCGAAGCGGCCCTTGTCGCACAGCCAGCCGTCGTCGACCTCGGCGTTGTCGCGGCTGAGCACGCGCAGGACGCGCTCGTCGCGCACGGTGAAGTTGACGTTGCACTGCGACGGGCAGAGCGTGCAGATCGAGCCCGAGCTCTCGATGTCCCAGGGGCGCGCGCGGAAGCGGTAGGGCTTCGACGTCAGCGCGCCCACGGGGCACAGCTCGACGATGTTGCCGCTGAACGGGGCGACGTACGGATGGCCGTCGAACGTCGCGACGTAGGTGTCGGCCCCGCGCTCCTGGAGGATCAGCTGGTAGTCCTCGGACACCTCCTGCGAGAAGCGCACGCAGCGGTAGCAGAGGATGCACCGCTCGCGGTCGATCGCCACCAGCGGCGACAGCTCGAGCGGCTTCTGGAAGTGGCGCTTGGGCTCGATGAAGCGCGACCGCCCGCCGCCCCAGCCGAACGAGATGTCCTGCAGCGGGCACTCGCCGCCCTTGTCGCACACCGGGCAGTCGAGCGGGTGGTTGACGAGCAGGAACTCGACGACGGCGGCCTGCGCGTCGCGCACGCGCTGGGTCTGCGTGTGGACGACCATGCCGTCCTTGACCGGCGTCGAGCACGCGGTCTGGAGCTTCGGGATGCCCTCGACCTCGACCAGGCACATGCGGCACGCGCCGACGGGCTGGCCGAGCTTCGGCTCGTAGCAGAAGACGGGGATCTCGACGTCGCCCCGCTTGGCCGCGTCGACGAGCATCATGTTCGCCGGCGCGCGCACCTCGCGGCCGTCGATGGAGAACGTGATCTCCTCGAGCTCGGGGCGCGGCACCTAGCGCGCCCCCTGCAGGACCTGGAGCGGCGGGTCGACGAGGTCGGAGGAGCCGTAGTCGTGCTCGCCCGAGCGCCGGCGCTCCTCGATGTAGGCCTCGAACTCCTCGCGGAACTTCTCGACCATCGAGCCGATCGGCATGGCCATCGCGTCGCCGAGCACGCACAGGCAGTTGCCGATGATGTTGGTCTGGACGGAGGCGATGATGTCGAGGTCCATCGGCGTGGCCTCGCCCGAGCGCATCCGCTCGATCATCTTCACCGTCCAGTTCGTGCCCTCCCGGCACGGCGAGCACTTCCCGCACGACTCGTGGCGGTAGAACTTCGCGACCTTCAGCGCGACGTCGACCACGGAGTTGGTGTCGTCGACGACGATGATCGCGCCGGAGCCGAGCATCGTCCCGGCCTTGGCCATCGTGTCGAAGTCGTAGGGGAGGTCGAGGTCGTCCTTGGTGAGGACCGGTGACGACGACCCGCCCGGGAACCAGAGCTTGACCTCGCGGCCTTCGGGCGGCCCGCCCGCCAGGCCGTAGATGATCTCCCGCGACGGCGTCCCCAGCTCGATCTCGTAGTTGCCGGGCCGCTGCACGTTGCCCGAGACCGACACGAGCTTCGTGCCCGTCGACGTCTCGGTGCCGAGCTTCGCGTACTCCTCGCCGCCCATCTGGATGATGTGCGGAACGGTCGCCAGCGTCTCGACGTTGTTGATCAGCGTCGGCCCCTGGTAGAGGCCCTGGTTGGCCGGGAACGGCGGCTTCAGGCGTGGGTTGCCGCGCTTGCCCTCGAGGGAGTCGAGCAGCGCCGTCTCCTCGCCGCAGATGTACGCGCCGGCGCCGCGGTGGACGACGAGCGGCAGCCCGTTCAGGTGCCCGGCCGCCTCCGCCTCGGCGACCGCGGCGTCGAGGACGTCGGCCTGCTCGGCGTACTCGCCGCGGATGTAGATGAAGGCGCGGTTGATCCCGGCGGCGTACGCGGCGATGACGATGCCCTCGATGAGCATGTGCGGGCTCTTCTGCATCAGCTCGCGGTCCTTGAACGTCCCCGGCTCGGACTCGTCGGCGTTGCAGCACAGGTACTTGTCCATCGAGCCCTTGGGCAGGAACGAGGCCTTCTTGCCCATCGCGAAGCCGGCGCCGCCGCGGCCGCGGATGCCGGACGCGTTCAGCTCGGCGAGGACGTCCTCGGGCTCCATGTCGAGCGCCTTGCGCAGCGCCTGGTAGCCGCCGCGGCGCTCGTAGACCTCCAGCGAGCTGAGGCCGGGCTCGTCGATGTCCTTGAAGAGGAGGTGCTGGGTCATGCGTCGGGCTCCGGGTTCTCCGGCGGGTCGGGCGGCTGCTCGACCGGCGCCGGCTGGTCCGTGCGGTCCTCGTCGGCCGGCATCGGCGGGCCGAACGCCTTCGGGGCCTTCGGCGTGCCGCCGGTGCCCGCGGCGCGGATCGGCTCGTTGCCCGGGCCGGGCCGGAACTCCTGGGTGTTCGCGCCGGGGTCCGCGCTGAACCTCCGGCGCAGCTGCTTGTCGGCCAGCGGCGGGCGGTCGTTGGCCAGGTCGTCGAGCAGCTTCGGGACGTCGTCGAGGGCGAGCGGCCCGACGTACACGCCGTCGACGGAGGCCATCGGCGCGATGTCGCACGCGCCGAGGCACTCGAAGTGCTGGACGTGGAGGTCCTCGTTGCCGTCGGCCTCCTGGCAGAGCCGCTCGTACAGCGCGTCGGCGCCGTTCAGCGAGCACGAGATGTTCGTGCACACGTAGACGCGGTGCAGGCCCGTCGGCTCCGTGTGGAACATGTCGTAGAAGGTCGCCACGGCGGAGAGGTAGGCCGGCGTCAGACGCATCACCGCGGCCGTCTGCTCGATCGCCTCGGGCGAGCACCAGCCGTGGCGGCGCTGGGCGGCGGCGAGCGCGGGCAGCGCGGCGCTGCGCGGGTCGGGGTACTTGGCGAGGTGCGCCTCGATCTCCTCGCGCAGGTCGTCGGGCACCGGCGTCGTCGCGAGGTCGGGCACCTCGATCGGGTCCTTCTCGAGGTCGACGGCGTCGTCCCAGCCGGGCACGCGCGAGCCGTGGCCGAAGCGCTTGACGCGCCGCGCCTCCCACGCGCTGCGGCGCTCGCCGTCGCGGCCGTGCGTCGGCTGGGAGACCTGCTCCTCGGCGACCTCGGTCCGCGCCTGTGCGGCGTCCCCGATCCCGCTCACCGGTCGATGCCCCCGAGCACCGGGTCGAGCATCGCCAGCGTGGCGATGAGGTCGGCGATGTACGTGCCGCGCACCATGTCCGGCAGCGCCTGGAGGTTCACGAACGACGGGTCGCGCATGTGCACGCGCGCCGGCTTGGCCGAGCCGTCGGAGCGCACGAAGCAGCCGAGCTCGCCGCGCGGGGACTCGATCGGGAAGTACATCTCGCCCGGCGGCACGCGGTAGCCCTCGGTCACCAGCTTGAAGTGGTGGATGAGCGCCTCCATCGAGGTGGCCAGCTCGTGGCGCGGGGGCAGCGCGACCTTGCGGTCGTCGGCGATGTGGCCGCCCTCGGCGTCGTCGAGGCGCTCGAGCGCCTGGTCGATGATGTTGCAGGACTCGTAGATCTCGGCGAGCCGCACGGCGTAGCGGTCGTAGTTGTCGCCGATCGTCCCGACCGGGATCTTGAACTCGAAGTCGTCGTACGAGCAGTAGGGGTGCGCCTTGCGCAGGTCCCACGGCATGCCGGCGGCGCGCAGCAGCGGCCCGGTGACGCCCAGCTCGAGCAGGCGCTCCTTCGGCACGATGCAGACGTTGCGCAGCCGCTGGAGGACGATCTCGTTGCGGTTGAGCAGCGCGCCGTACTCGTCCGCGCGCCCGCGCATGAGCTTCGTGAAGGAGCGGCAGCGGTCGACCCAGCCGGGCGGGATGTCGTCGGCGACGCCGCCCACCTGGATGTAGCGCGTGTGCATCCGCTGACCCGACGACATCTCGAAGAGGTCGAGGATCTGCTCGCGCTCGCGGAAGCAGTACCAGAACATCGACACCGCGCCGAGGTCGAGCGCGCTCGTCCCCAGCCACACGAGATGGCTCTTGATGCGGTTCAGCTCGAGGTGGATGACGCGCAGGTACTGCGCGTACTTCGGGACCTCGAGGTCGAGCAGCCTCTCGACGGCGCCGCAGTACGCGTACGCGTTGAAGTAGTAGGCCAGGTAGTCCATCCGCTCGACGACGGGGATGGCCTTCCAGTAGCTCTTGTCCTCGGCGGTCTTCTCGATGCCGGTGTGGACGTAGCCGATGATCGGCTTCGTGTCGCGGACGACCTCGCCCTCGAGCGTGATCATCAGCCGCAGCACGCCGTGCGTCGCCGGGTGGTGCGGCCCGAAGTTGATCGTGAGCAGCTCGTGCTCGGGCTGGAACTGGTCGAGCTGGTCGGCGGCGCCGGGGGAGACGACGTCGAGAGTCGTTTCTTCGGTCGCGCTCACTGCGTGTAGTCCGTGCCGCTCGCGTCGTTGTACGTGAAGAGGATCGGCTCGCCGCCGACGGGGAAGTCGCGGCGCTGCGGGAAGCCCTCGTAGTCCTCGGGCATGAGGATGCGGCGCAGGTCCGGGTGGCCGGTGAACTCGACCCCGAACATGTCGTAGATCTCGCGCTCCTGGTGGTCGGCCGTCGGCCAGTCGTGCGTGACGGACGGGACCTCGGGCGCCTCGGTGTGCACGCGGAGCTTCACCGTGAGCCGGTCGACGTTCTCCATGTCGAGCAGCTCGTAGTGCACGCCGAGCCGCGGCTCCTCGGGGTAGTAGTCGACGCCGTGCACGCTGGCGAGGAACGAGAACCCCTTGCCGCGCAGCCGCTCGAGCACCCACCCGACCTTCTCGGGCTCGACGATGATCGTCGCCTTGTCGCGGAAGTGCAGCGTCTCGAGCACCGCGTCGGCGTCGGCGTCGCGCAGCTCCTGCGCGATCAGCTCGAGGCCCGTCGCGTCGGGCATCTACTTCGTGGGCTCCCGGTAGACGTTGTCGGCCGAGTCCTGGGCCGTGCCGTCGGTGTCGACGATCTCCTCGGTCCCCGTGGCGGCGTAGCGCTCGCGCCAGCCCATGTCGGGGTCGGCCTGGATCATCTTGCGCAGCTTGAGGATCCCGTGCATGAGCGCCTCGGGGCGCGGCGGGCAGCCGGGGACGTGCACGTCGACGGGCATGAACTTGTCGGCCGGCACGATCGCGTAGTTGTTGAAGACGCCCATCGACGACGAGCAGGCGCCCATCGCGATCGCCCACTTCGGCTCGAGCATCTGGTCGTAGATGCGGCGGACGATCGGGGCCATCTTGATCGAGATGCGGCCGGAGAGGATGAGCAGGTCGGCCTGGCGCGGGGAGGCGCGGAAGGCCTCGAAGCCGAAGCGCGCGACGTCCACGCGGCCGCCGACGATCGACATCATCTCGATGGCGCAGCACGCGAGGCCGAACGTCGCGGGGAAGAGCGCGTTGGACTGCGCCCAGCGCACGGCCTTGTCGAGCGTCGTCGTGAGCACGCGCTCCTCGACGTACTTCTCGAGCTCGGCGCCCTCGACGTCGCCGCGCAGCATGTCGCGCGCCTTGAGCTGCTGGACGCGGAAGTCGCTGGGGCGCCCGGTCGCCGGCGCGCCGGCCTTCTGGCGGATCACTTCCACTCGAGCGCACCCCTTCGCCACACGTAGACGAAGGCCACCGTCAGCAGCGCGATGAAGACCACGGTCTCGACCATCGCGAAGGTCCCGAACGCCCGCAGCTGGACGGCGACCGGGTAGAGGAAGATGACCTCGATGTCGAAGAGGATGAAGAGCATCGCGATCAGGTAGAAGCTGATCCCGAAGCGGAAGCCGCTCTTCACCTCCGACGGCAGCCCGCACTCGTACGGGTCGGCCTGCGCCTTGAAGCCGCGGCCCTTCACCCCGACCAGCGCGTTCAGGTACGCGAACGCGAGACCGACGGCCGTACCGAGACCGAGGAAGACGAGCGCGGGGAGATAGCTGCGGAGCATGGCCTCGGAGTGGGATATATCAGAGCTTGTGACGAACTGTTACTTAGTGCCGAAAGGCGCTTGACGGAGGGCTCTGCGTGGAATCTGTCGCGACCGTCACTGCCCTGATCGCGGCAGCCGTGAACGCGGCTGCCGGAGCGTACGCCGGATGGCGCTGGTGGCGCGTCGAGCCCGACCGCCTGTCATGGGCGCTGATCCGCTCGGGCCAGGCCGCGGTGCTCGCCCTGGCGCTCCTCGCGGCCGGGGCATGGTTGGCCGGCAACCGTCCGGAGGAGAGCCTCTTCTGGATCTACGCCTTCGTCCCCCTCGGCACGAGCTTCTTCGCCGAGCAGTTCCGGATCCTCTCCGCGCAGACCGTCCTCGACGCGCGCGGGTTCGAGGACGCGCAGGCGGTCGGCCGCCGGCCCGAGGCCGAGCAGCGCTCGATCGTGCTCCAGATCGCCCGGCGCGAGGTCGGCGTCATGGCGCTCGCCGCCGGCGTCAACGCGTTCCTCCTGCTCCGCGCGGCCACCGAGGCCGCGGGCTTCTGAGCAACTCGCCGCTCGGCGCATCGTTAGTGGTGCCATGCGCTCGCTCGTGGTCGCCGCCCTTCTCGTCGCGATGGCGCCGACAGAGGCCTCGGCGCGCCTGGTCTTCGAGAAGCTCGAAACGACGGCGATCGTGGTCGCACGCGACGACGGCAGCCGGCGGCGCGTCGTGGCGCATGGCTTCGCTCCGTCCCTGTCGCCGGACGGCCGCCGGCTGGTGGCCGCGCCGTACGCGCCGACCCTCGTCGTGACCACGCTCGCGGGCGTGTCGCACGCCTATGGGGAGCCGGGCACGGGCGTCGCCGGCGTCACGTTCGCGCCGGACGGCCGCCGGCTCGCCTACGTCTCGCTTCTCGACGAGATCAACGGGCCGTCCGTCGACGTGCTCGACCTGGCGACGGGCCACGGCGGCGGCGGCTCCGGCGGCTTCGCGGCGGCCTGGGGGGCACGCGGGCTCGCCGTCGCGTACAGCACGTTCACCCGCTACGACCAGGAGAACGTCGAGTACCGAGTGGGCATGTACGAGGACGGGGTCCTGCGAACGCTCGTCAGCAGGCGCGACGAGGACGGAGCCGCGTGGCCGGTGGCCTGGAGCGCCAACGGCCAGACGCTCTTGACCGCGTTCGAGCGCTCCTTCGGCTTCAAGCACGCGGTTCTCGTGGATCGCCCGCCGGGCAGCCCGCGCTGGCTGCGGGGCGAGTGGGACCAGGTCGTCGATCTCTCGGAGGACGGCACCGCCGCGCTCGCGATCGCAGGCGACACCGCGTACAGCGTGCCCGCCGACGGCGGCCGGCCCGATCCGCTCGTGCGCGGCGTCGCGGCCGTGGACTGGACGCGCTAGGCGCCCGCGTACATCCCGCGCACGAAGAGCAGCGGCTCGCCAGCCGGGTCGTGGTCGAGTGCCGTGACCTCGCCGATCCCGATCGTGTGGTCGCCGCCGGGCACGAGCTCGCGCAGCTCGCAGACGAACCACGCGAGCACGCCCTCGAGCACGGGGACGCCGTCGACGAGCTCGTGCGTCGCGGCCGCGAACTTCTCGTCGGCCACCCGCTTGGAGGCGAACACGCGCGCGACGTCCTCCTGGTCGGCGCGCAGGACGTTGACGCCGAAGCGCCGCGACTCGCGCACCGCGGGCAGCGTCCGCGAGCCGTTGTCGAAGCAGACGAGCAGCAGCGTCGGCTCGAGCGAGAGCGACGTGACCGCGTTGGTCGTCAACCCCGCGGGCCCGCTCGCCGTCACGACCGCGACCCCCGTGGGGAACGAGCCGATCGCGTCGCGGAAGCGTCGCGAGGAGATGGTCACCCGGCGCCGGCCCTATCCGTTGCCGCCGGTATGGAAGACGACCGCGAGGGACACGCAGTGCGACCGTCTAACAGGCCGGCGCCGGGCGCTGTGATGTTCGACACGATCACTCGCCCTCCTCCCGGACGATCAGCTCGCCGTACTGCCCGAGGTCGTCGTGGTTGGTGATGGTGCAGACGATCCGGTACTCGCCGGGGCGCAGGTCGTCGAAGGTGAAGGTCGCCGTCTCGCCCGGCTGGGCGGTGCCCGTGCCGCCGATCTCGGTCGGCGGCGCCTCGCGGTCCTCCTCGTCCTCCTTGACGATCTTGAGGTTGTGGGTCAGGCGCCCGACGTTGGTCGCCACGATCCGCAGGCGGCCGGAGGCGACGCTCACGTCCTCGGGCACGATCCGGAACTCGTCGAGCTCGACGCGGAGCTCGCGCGTCTCGATCCGCACCGGATCGTCCTCACCGCCGCAGGCCGCCAGGAGGGCGGCGGAGGCGAGCGCGAGGGCGGCGAGAAGGGGGGCGCGCAGGGACATGGCGCGGGTCATTCTCGTATGGTTCCGGCCCGCGATGACCCGCCGCCGTCTCCAGCTGCTCGTCCTGCCCGTCCTGCTCGGGGGCGTCTTCGCTGCATGCGGCGAGGAATCGGTCAAGGTCGACTCGGCCGAGAGCGACCGGATCAAGCAGGGCGCCCAGCTCTTCAGCGACCGCTGCTCGGGCTGCCACACGCTCGAGACGGCGGGCACGCAGGGCTCGGCCGTGAACGTCCGCGACCGCGAGCGCACCGACGGCCCGAACTTCAACACCCGGCCGGAGACGGTCGACGCCGTCCTCTACGCGATCCGCAACGGCGGGTTCTCGGGCGCCATCATGCCGCGCGACATCGTCGTCGGCGACGAGGCGCGCATGGTCGCCGAGTACCTCGAGAAGTACGCGGGGCGCGACGCGGCCAAGCCCGTCACGCCCAACACCGGCGGCGCGACCCCGTAGCGACGATCAGGCCGCGGGCGGCGTGTCGCCGACCGCGCCGCTGCCCTCGCGGTGGACGCGGGCGATCGCCTCGTCGCGCGTCGGCGCGATGTCGAACGTCGAGTCCAGCCGGGTGATCTCGAAGAGGCGCAGGACGGTCGGGTTCGAGACGACCAGGGCCAGGCTGCCCTGCTGACGGGTGACCCGGCGCAGGGCATTCAGCAGGACGCTCAGGCCGGTCGAGTCGATGAACTCGACGTCGGTCATGTCGATGACCACGCCGGTCTTGCCGGTGGCGATCGCGTCGTTGAGGCGCTCGGAGAACTCGGGGGCGGTCGAGACGTGGACCTCGCCCCGCACCGCGATCAGGTGCGTCGCGTCGTCCAGGGACTCGTCGCTGAGCTCGAACTGTGGGGATGCGAACGACATGAGGGTGGCTCTGACCATATCCGTACCAGGCCGTACGAAGTCAACCGCCCGCAAGATCGTCGCACGCGCCACGTTGTCCGCTGACATGCGCGCTCTCCTTCTCTGCCTGGCCCTCTCGCTCGTGTTCGCCTCGACAGCGGGCGCGGCGCCGCTCACGGGCTTCGAGCTGCGCAACGGCGACTCGTGGACGACGCACGAGGAGGAGCTGTCCTTCCTCAAGCAGGTCGACCGCTCCAGCGGCCGGGTCGCGATGGAGGTCATCGGGAAGACCGCCGAGGGCCGTCCGCTGCACCTCGTCCGCGTCGGCGACCGGCCACCGAGCCAGAGGCGGGCGCTCGGCCAGCCCACCGTCCTGCTCGTCTGCTCGCAGCACGGTAACGAGCCCGCCGGCCGCGAGGCGTGTCTGCAGGCGCTGCGCGACCTCGCCTTCGCCGACGACCCGGCCACCCTCGAGCTGCTGGCCACGCGCTCGTTCCTCTTCGTCCCCAGCGCCAACCCCGACGGCCGCGCGGCGAACACGCGCGAGAACTCCGACGGCGTCGACGTCAACCGCGACCACCTCAACCTCGAGACGCCCGAGGCGCGCGCGATGGCCGCCGTGGTGCGCGACTTCAGGCCCGAGGTGGCGCTCGACCTGCACGAGTACGGCCCGTCGATCCCCGGCGTCTACGACGACGAGGTCCTCTACCTCTGGCCGCGCAACCTCAACATCGACCAGCAGGTCCACGACCTCGCCGAGACGCTCGGCCGCGACTACGTCCTGCGCGACAGCGAGGAGGCCGGGTTCAGCGCCGACGAGTACGGCCAGTACGAGCTCGCCGGCAACGACATCCACCAGAGCGCCGGCGACGGCGACGAGGGGATCATGCGCAACGCGATGGGCCTGCGGCACTCGCTCGGCGTCCTCGTCGAGACCGCCGTCACCGAGGACCCGCGCAACACGCCGATGGAGCTCGTGAGCCCCGCCGCCGTCCAGCGCCGGCGCGTGGCAGCGCACATGAACGTCGTCGCGTCGATCTTCCGCTTCATCCGCGAGCGCGGCGGCCAGGCCGAGGACGTCACGAGCGGGGCGGCCCTGCGCAAGAAGCTCGAGGGCCGGAGCGGCAGCGCGCCGGTGTACTTCGGCGGCGCCGACAACCAGGAGCCGGCGCCCGAGGACGTCGTCGACCCGCCGCCCTGCGGCTACCGGCTGACCCGCGAGCAGCTGCGCGAGCAGCGCACGGTGCTCGACCTGCACGGCATCCGCTTCAAGGGTTCCCGCGGCGGCGCGTTCGTCCCGATGGGGCAGGAGGCCGAGCCCGTCATCCCGCTGCTGCTCGACGGCCGCGGGCTGCGCCACTCCGTCGAGGGCCGGCCCCTCACGGACTGTTAGCGTCCGCGCATGGGGTTCCGGCAGTGACCGGCGGCAACGGCGACCGCCTCAAGATCGAGCTCGACGGGCGCTCGCCCGGCGAGGCGACGCTGCGGCTCGTCGGCGAGCTGGACCTGGTGACCGCCCCGATGCTCCGCGACGAGCTCACGCGTCACCAGGCGCGCGGGCGGCGCACCGTCCTTGATCTGTCCGAAGTGGGCTTCCTCGACTCGACCGGCCTGGTGCTGCTGATGGAGGCCGCGCGCGAGCCCGGTCACACCATCGCCCTGCGGCGCGGGCTGAGCCCCTCGGTGGCGCGCCTGTTCCAGGTCACGCGCACCGAGGATCTCTTCGACTGGGTCGACTAGCGGCGCCGCTTGCGCAGCACCTTCGACGTCGCCTTCACCGGCACGCCGGCGGCGCGCAGCGTGACGACCGCGCGGTAGCGGCCCGGCGACTTCGCCTTGAAGGTGCGGCGGAACGAGCCGCGGTTGACGCTCGGCCGGCGCCACCCGACGGTGCGGAAGCGCTTCGCCCCCGGCTTCCTGCGCTGCAGGCGGATGAGCGGCGGGTAGCCGGCGGGCGCCTTGCCCGTCACGCGCCAGCGGTTGCGCTTGAGCTTCTTGAGCCTGACGCTGAGCCGCGGGCGGAACGCGCCCCGGTTGCCCGCGCCGCCGACCTGCGTCCCCTCCGCCGGCGTGATCGGCAGGACCACGTCGGACGGCTCGCGCATCCGCTGCGGGACGTCGAACGCCGCGGCGCTCTCGTCGATCGTCTCGACGTCGACCTGGAAGCCCGGCGGCAGGTTCTCCTCGTCCTCGCTCGGCCGGCTGGGCAGGAAGCCCGAGCGGACGTACTGGAGGTACGGGGCCGTCATCGTCCCGCCCTTGATCGTCACGGCCGCGTTCGACGGCGGCGGGTTGAACCACTCGTCGTCGGCCTGCGCGACGAGGAAGCCGAGGCGGTGGCCCTCGCGGAAGGTCCAGTCCTGCGGGTAGAGGTCGAACGTGACCTTGCCCGGGCCGCTCTGGCGGAACGCGCCGCGGCTGACGAGCATCGCCCGCCGGCGGTCGTCGATGTCGTAGACGATGCCGTAGAGGTTGACGTTCTCGCCGCTCGTCTCGACGTCGAGCGTCACGCGCGGGACGCCCGCCATGTGGACGTCGTGGGGCAGCGGCGCCGAGATCGACCAGACGCCGTTGCCGGGGCCGGGACGGCCGTCGTTGCCCGGCTGCTCGACGTACTCGCCCCCGTTCAGCTTCAGCGTGTGGCTCGCGCCGTCGAGCGGGGGCCAGAAGGCCTCGGCCCGGTAGCGCTGCAGGGCGCCGTCCTCGACCTCGACGGCCGGGTCCTCCTCGACCTTCGCCTCCGCGGCGGGGACGCCCTTGACGTAGCGGTCCATCCAGCGCATGGCCTCGTCGATGAAGCCCTGGCGGCCGGTGGTCGACATGTTCTCGTCGTCGCTGCGCTTGTCCTGCGGGCGGACGTGCGTGTACTGGCCGAACCAGGCGCGGCGCGGGCCGGTCTGGTGGGCGAAGACGTCGAGGAAGTTGTTCGGCTTCGTGTTCGCGTCGAGGAAGCCGTGCGACCACAGCGTGGGGACGTCGGTGCCCTGCGCGCGCGGCACGAGGTCGCGCTCCTGCCAGAACGGCGTGTTCTTGTCCGACGTCGTGTTCTGCTCGGCGATGTTCTGCGAGTAGCAGGCGGGGTCTGTCCCCTTCGCCGTGCCCTGGTAGTACTCGGGCGTGTCGAAGATCGTCGGCGGCGTCGCGTCGATGTTCTGGTACAGGCCGGGGGTCGCGTACCAGCCCGCGTCGTAGTGGACGCCGTTCATGTAGAGCGCGCGGTAGCCGTCGATGATCGGCGACTGGATGACGGCGGCGGCGAGGCCCTTCGGCTTCGTCGCGAGGCCCATGATCTGGGTCCACCCGTCGTAGGACTTGCCCCACATGCCGACCTTGCCAGTGGACCAGTCCTGGGAGGCGGCCCACTCCACGGCGGCCTTCACGTCGGCCTGCTCGCCGTTGCCGCCGAAGTCGTTGCAGCCCTCGCTGGCGCCGAAGCCGCGGAGGTCGACCTGGACCATCGTGTAGCCGCGCTCGAAGATGTGGCCCTCGTCCCAGAGGTCCTTGAAGCGCTCGTTCGGCGCCTCTCGGGTCGGGTCGTAGTCGACGGCGCCCTGGCTGCCGCCGTGGCCGAAGTAGGGGCCGATCGCGAGGATGACCGGGGTCTTGCCGGCGTTCTTCGGGCGGATGACGTCGGCGTGGAGCATCGTGCCGTCACCGCTGGCGAAGTACGCCTCGGAGTAGTCGGTGCCCTCCGGCACGGCCGCGGTGGCCGCGGCGGGGAGGGTCAGGAGCGCTGCCGCGAGCAGCGCGAGGGGGATCGCCTTCATGTGGGCTGCAACGCACCGGCTTGCTGCATCTTGCGCCGCTGTTCGCAACAACCAGACATACTGTCGGTATGGAGGTGGAGCTCACCGAGCACGGTCCCCGCGACGGTCGCCCGATCGTCTTCCTCCACGGCTTCCTCACCAACTCGCTCCTCTGGCGCAACGTCGTTCCCCCGCTCGCCGCCGCGGGCTTCCGCTGCGTCACGCCCGAGTTGCCGCTCGGCTCCCATACGCGCCCGATGCCGGCTGATGCGGACCTCTCGCCGTACGGCCTCGCGCGACTGATCGCCGACCTCCTCTCGGCGTACCGCGACCCGGTGCTGGTGGGCAACGACACCGGCGGCGCGCTCGCGCAGATGGTCGCGGCGCGGCACCCCGAGTCGCTCGGCGCCCTCGTGCTGACGCCCTGCGACGCGTTCCGCAACTGGCCGGCGTGGTGGTCGAAGCCGCTGCGGCCCGTCGGGCGGTCGGACCTCGCGATGAGGGTGCTCGGCCAGCCGCTCCGGTTCCGTGTCGTACAGCGGTTGCCGCTGGTGTACGGGTGGGTCTGCAAGCGCCATCCGCCGCGGTGGGTCTGGCGCTCGTGGATCGAGCCGGGGCTGCGCGACGCGCGGATCCGGCGCGACTTCGGCAAGGCGTTCAGCGCGTGCCACCCGTCGCAGACGCTCGCCGCCGCCGAGGCGCTTCCGTCGTTCGGCAAGCCGTCGCTCGTCGTGTGGTGCACGGAGCGGACGCTCATCTACCCGGCCCGCCACGCCCGCCGGCTGGCCGAGCTGCTCGACGCCCGCCTGGAGTGGGTGGAAGACTCGTACATCTACGTCCCCGAGGACCAGCCCGAGCGGTTGGCCGGGCTGATCGCGGAGTTCGCCGATGGCATCTGAGAAGGTCACGTACTGCCGGATCTGCGAGGCCAACTGCGGCATGGTCGCGACGGTCGAGGGGGACACGGTCGTGCAGCTGCGGCCGGACAAGGAGCATCCGCTGTCCGCGGGCTACGCGTGCCCGAAGGGGATCGCGTTCCCGGGGGTGCAGCACGACTCCGATCGGGTCACGCATCCGCTGCGCCGGACGCGGTCGGGGTCGTTCGAGCGGGTGTCGTGGGAGTCGGCTTTGGACGACATCGCCTCCCGGTTGCGCTCGCTGCCGCGCGCGTCGGTCGGCTGGTACCTGGGCAACCCGGCCGCCTGGTCGTTCGGGCACGCGGTGTGGGCCAAGGGGTTCATCGACGGGCTGGGGTCTTCGCACTTCTACTCGTCTGGCTCGCAGGACGTGAACAACCGCTTCGCGGCGAGCGCGCTGCTGTACGGCTCGCCGGTCACCGTCCCCATCCCCGACGTCGAGCGGACGGACTTCCTGCTCGTCGTCGGCGCGAATCCGTTCGTGTCGAACGGGTCGGTGTGGAGCGTCCCGCGGGCGCGCGAGCGGATGCACGACGTCGTCGCGCGCGGCGGGCGCGTCGTCGTTGTGGATCCGCGGCGGACCGAGACGGCGCGGCACTTCGAGCACGTCCCGATCCTGCCCGACGGCGACGCGTGGTTCCTCTTGTCGCTGCTCCACGTCATCGAGCCTTCCGACCCCACCCTCGCCTCGCTCGTCGCGCCCTTCACGCCCGAGTCGACGTCCGCGCGCACGGGTCTCGATCCCTCCGCGGTCCGCGCTCTCGCCCGCGACCTCGCCGACGCTCCCTCGGCGGCCATCTACGGGCGCACGGGCTCGTGCCTCGGCTCCCACGGAACGCTCGTCGCCTTCCTCCTCGACACGTTGGCGGCCGTCACCGGCAACCTGGATCGGCCGGGCGGCTCGGTCTTCGCCAAGCCCGCCGTCGACCTCGACGGCACGATGCAGCGCTACGGGATCGCGTCGTACGGCTCGCGCCGCTCGCGGATCGGCGGCTTCCCGGATGTCCTGGGTCAGTTCCCGGCGACGCTCATGGCGCCGGAGATCGAGACCCCGGGGGAGGGGCAGATGCGCGCGCTGATCGTGAGCGCGGGCAACCCGGTGCTCTCGGTGCCCGACGGCGGCGCGCTGGAGCGGGCGTTCGAGTCGCTGGACCTGCTGGTGTCCATCGACCTCTACGTGAACGAGACGGGCCGGCACGCGGACTACGTCCTGCCCGCGACCACGTGGCTCGAGCGCGAGGACGTGCCCGTGGCGTTCATGCCGTTCTTCGTCAAGCCGTTCGCGCAGTGGACGGACAGGGTGGTGCCGCCGCGAGGCGAGGCGCGCGAGGAGTGGAAGGTCATCGACGACCTGTCGCGGCGGGTCGGCGTGGCGCCGTACTCCGTGCCGCCGCTGCGCTGGCTCGCGAAGCTCGGCGTCCGCATCTCGCCGTCGCGGCTCGTCGACCTGATGCTGCGCAGCGGCCCGCGCCACCTGTCGCTGATGCGGTTGCGGCGCGAGCCGCACGGCGTGCTCCTCGACGAGCACCACGAGACAGGGGTGCTGAAGCGCCCGCCGAGCCTCACGCCGCCGGAGATCGTGAGCGAGATCGAGTCGCTCGCGTCCGAGCCGGCGCCCGACCCTTCGCTGCCGCTGCGCCTGATCGGCATGAGGGAGTTGCGATCGCACAACTCCTGGATGCACAACGTCGAGAAGCTCATGCGCGCGCGCGACGGCCAGCAGCTGCGGATGAGCCCGGCCGACGCCACCGCTCGTTCTCTCTCGACCGGCGACCGCGTCTCGATCGCCTCCGCGTCCGGCGAGGTGAGCGGAGTCCCCGTCCTCGTCACCGACGAGATGACCCCGGGCGTCGTCGCCCTGCCGCACGGGTGGGGGCACCGAGGAGGCTGGAAGCGCGCGAACGCCGCCGGAGGCGTGAACGTCAACGACCTCGCGTCCGCCGCACCCGAGTCGTTGGAGAGGCTCGCCGGGATGTCGAAGCTGAACGGGATCGCGGTCGAGGTGCGCGCGGCGGCCCGCGCCGAGCCGGCCGCCGCGGTCGCTGCCGCTCCTGCTCCCTAGGACACGTCGCACGCGATGCCGTCGCCATCGCGCTCGAGGTCGTACTCGTCGGGGCCCACGACGGTGACGGTCCCGGTGTACATCGGGCCGTCGCCGGAGCCGCCCTCGCAGTCGTAGTCCGACGCGTTCGGGTCGAGGCAGGCGCCGGTGTAGCTCGGGTGACAGTCGTCCGACGCCGCCTCAACCGCTTCTTCCTCTTCCTGCTGCTGGGCCAAGAGGAGGGCCTGCTGCTCGCGCTGCTCGCGGCGCTCGCGCCGGCGCTGGGCCGCGAGGGCCGCCCGCCGCCGCTCCGCTGCCTTCAGGCGGCGCTCCAGGCGCGCGGCGCGTCGCTCCGCGCGGCGGGCCCGGGCATCCGCCGCGCGCTGCTCGGCGGCGGCCTGGTCCGCTGCGGCCTCGGCCTCCTCGCGCTCCGCCGCCTCGTCCTCCGCCCGCGCCGCGTTCGCCGTGACGATCGCGTCGTCGTCGCGCTCGGGCGCCGTGCTCGATCCGCCACCGCTGCCGCCGGCCAGGCCGAAGAGGAGGAGCAGGACGACGAAGACGGCGATCGTCGAGCCGAAGCGGGCGTCCGACGTGCGACGCGCGATGCCGAACGGAGGGGTCTCCCGCTGCCGGGAGGAGCGCAGGATCGCATCGGCGCCCCAGGTGATCGCCCCGGCAGCGAGCCAGAGGACGAGGAAGGGCAGGAGGAGAGCGAAGAGGAGGATCCTGAGCAGCAGCGAGGTCATGATCACTACAACGGCATTGATGGGTCTCCACCTTTAGACCTTCTTCCGGCGTTCTGGGAGCCGATTAGGCTGGGCCGCTTGCGTCGCCCGCTCCTGTCCCTCGCTGCCCTCGTCCTCGCGGTCACCGCGCTCGGCGCCTCGCCCGCTCTCGCGGCGAAGCCCAAGCCGTCGCCGGCGGCGACGACCCCGACGCGGACCGTCCGCGCCGACGGCGTCCGGCTCGCCTACCGCGCGTTCGGGGAGGGGCGGCCGATCGTGTTCATCATGGGGATCAGCGGGACGATGGACGCGTGGGATCCGCGGTTCCTCGACGCGGTCGCGCGGCAGGGGCGGCGGGTGATCGTGTTCGACAACGAGGGCATGGGCCGGTCCGGGGTACGGGAGGGCGAGCTCACGATCCGGCGGATGGGCGACGACGCGGCGGCGCTGATCCGCGAGCTTGGGTTCCGGCGCGCCGACGTCTTCGCGTGGTCGATGGGAGGGATGATCGGGCAGTCGCTGGCGGTCCGGCACCCGCGGCGGGTGCGGCGGCTGATTCTCGCGTCGACGGCGCCCGGCGACGGCAAGGTCACGCCGCCGACGCAGCGCGGCCTCGACGCCATCGCCGGCACCAACGGCGCCGCCGTGCTCAGCTCCTACGACCTGCTGTTCACACCCGACGCCGCTGCGGCGGGCGAGAGCTACGTGGAGAACGTGCTCCTGCGCAAGAGCGCGAAGCCCGTCGGCTCCCGCGAGACGCTCCTGGCCCAGATCCTCGCGTCCGGCCACTGGCTCGCCGGCGACGACCCGGACGGCCGCCGCGTCGCGAGGTTGAAGATGCCGGTCCTCATCGGAGGCGGGGCGCACGACGAGCTCCTCCCGGCGCCGAATCAGAGGTACCTGGCCCGCCGGATCCCGCGCGCGCGGCTCGTCATGTACGAGGACGCGTCGCACATGTTCTTCGTCCAGAAGCAGCGGAGCTTCCTGCGGCGGATGAAGCGCTTCCTGGGGTGAGCCGCGACCGCGCCCCGCGCCCCGCGCCGAAGCGCCCCTCGGCGAGCGGAGCGGAGCGGGAGGGATTCGAACCCCCGGGCCCCTCGCGGGGCCGGCTGCTTTCAAGGCAGCTGCATTCAGCCAGACTCTGCCACCGCTCCAAGCCGATGGATCTCGAGCGGCGTGACCGACCGTCGCCCGGCGAAGCATTGCTTGAGCAGGAACTCCGCGCCGTCGGCGTTGAGAACGTACAACCAGTCGTACGAGTTCGCGCTCGCTCGCTTGACGACATAGCCGTGCGAGTTGGAGTGCACCCGCCGGAGATCGACGTCCCGAGCCGTGCTGAACTTGCATTGGACGCGCGCGAGGGAACGGACCGGTCGGCACGATCCTGTCTGAATCGCACGCGTCGGACGGTCTACACTCCGGCCCTCCGGGAGAGGTGGCCGAGTGGCTGAAGGCACTCGCCTGCTAAGCGAGTAACGGGCTGAACGCTCGTTCGCGGGTTCGAATCCCGCCCTCTCCGCTCGAAGCCGGACACCCCGCCGCCGCTAGGATGTCCGAGCTTCTCTGCGCCCGTAGCTCAGCTGGATAGAGCGTCGGTCTACGGAACCGAAGGTCAGAGGTTCGAATCCTCTCGGGCGCGTCGCTGAAAGCCCCGCTTGCCGGGGCTTTCTGCTTCTCGCGCCTAACTCGGCAGACCCGTCTGGGTACCAGATGAGTACCGAGGCGCTCGATGTCACGGTTGCAGCAGGTTGGTCCGGCGAGTGGGTTCGTCTTCCGGGTGGAGCGGGCTCGCGGCCCGCAGTGGTACGCCAAGTGGCGCGAGCCCGGTGGGCGCCAGGTGAAGCGGCGCATCGGGCCGGCGTGGACCAAGCGAGGCCGTCCCGACCCGGGCTACTTCACTCGTCGTACGGCGGAAGACTGGCTCCGTTCGATCCTCATGGAGCTCGACGCGCTGGCACTCGCCGGCGCCGAGCTCGACGTGACGTTCGCCGTGGCCGCGCGCGAGTGGCTGCGGTATGTGGAGGAGGATCGCGCGGTGAAGCCGACCACGCTCCGCAACTACCGGTGCTCCGTCGAGACGAAACTGATCCCGGCGTTCGGCGACATGCGCCTGCGCAACATCACACCGACCGACCTCGAGCGCTTCCGCGCGACGCTCACCGTCTCGCCGCGGACGAAGAACAAGCTCCTCGTCGAGCTCTACGGGATCTTCCGCCGCGCGCAGAAGGTCTACGGCCTGCCGGCCAACCCGGCCGCGCAGGTCGAGCGCCTCCGGGAGCGCCGCTCGCCGGACATCGACGTCTTCAGCCCCGAGGAGGTGTGGGCGCTCGTCCGCGCCGCCGAGAACGAGCAGGACGCGACGATCTACCTCGCCGCCGCCTTCACCGGCCTGCGTCGCGGCGAGCTGATTGCGCTGCGCTGGCGAGACGTCGACTTCACCAACGCGGCCGTGCGCGTGCGCGCGAGCTACACACTCAGGCAGCTGACCTCGCCGAAGAGCGGCAAGATCCGAGCGGTCCCGCTCGCGCCGGACGTCGCCGCGGCACTCGCCCGCCTCGCCGACCGCGGCTACACGACGGGCGACGACGACCTGGTGTTCGTCGGCGAACACGGCGGCTACCTCGACGGCTCCGCGCTCCGGCGTCGCTATGTGAAGGCGCTCGAGCGAGCCGGCCTGCGCCGCCTGCGCTTCCACGACCTGCGCCACACGTTCGGCACGCGCGTGATCGCGAAGGCCGACATCGTCCGCGTGCAGGAGTGGATGGGCCACGCCGACATCCAGACGACCCGCCGCTACCTCCACTTCCGCCCGCAGGCGGACGACGCGAAGCTCGTCGCCGCGGCGTTCGCTCTCAACGAGCCGCAGCCGCTCGTCAGCGCGTGAGGTTCATCTGCGCGGCGAGCCACCGCTCGACCGTCCGACGATCGAACCGCCGGTGGCGGCCGATCAGCACCGAAGGGAGAGGATCGACCCGCCGCCGGGCGTACTCGTAGACGCTCGACCGCGGCACGGCCAGCAGCGCCGCGACCTCCGCCGCCGTCAGTAAAGGCCGATCGAGCTCGACACGGACATCGCCCACGCCACCAACGGCGCGAAGGAGCGAGAACCCCGGCCCCCGGCCGGACGAAGTGTCAGGTCCGGTGTACCTCGGTCCGTCAGCGCCGAAGGAGAGGACGAGGGCGATGCGCCGCGAGCGCACGCTCTTCGCCTACGTCGTCTGGCCGCCCCCTCGCCGCCCTCAGCGCGAGCGCACTACGCAGCAAGCGCCCCCGCGAGCAGCTCCCGCTCCGCGACGCCGAGCCCCGGCCACGGAAGCACCCGCACGACGCTACTCGCGCCTACGTCAAGGACGACGCCCGCGATCCGGCGACCAAGGGCGCCATTGCGGACGAAGAAGATGGTCTCGTCGTAGTTGCTGTACCGGTACGCCTCGACGATCCGAGCCAGCCGCGCCGACCCCTTCGGCGCGAACTCGATCTCGACCGCCCGCCGCCGCCCGTCCCGCTCGACGACGACGTCGGCCCACCGCCGCTGACGGTCAAGGAGTTCGACGCTGTACCGCCCGCGATGGTCCGCGGCCTCGAGCCGCCGGCACTCCCGCTCGGTCAGGACGCGGACCGCACCATCGGCCTCGAGCTCCAGCTGCGTGACCAGCCAGACGATCGCCGCCTCATGGTCGCGCTGCACCTGAGCCCGCGGCGCCCGCCGCCGCGGCTGCCCGAGCAGCTCATGACTACGGCCGGTGAGGAACACCGCGCGCGGCTGCGACACATGCTCGCGGGAACACCCGACCAGCCCGAGCCGCTCCAGCCGCCGGACCCGAGCATTCGCCCGCTGCCACGACACCCCGAACCGCTCACCGATCGCCTCCGCCGTGACGAACCGAAACCGCCCGATCCACGCCAGCACCTCGACGTCCCGTCGCGCTTCCTCGACCTCCCACGAGCACCGCCCCAGCGAGTCCGGCTCGACCAGCTCTAGATCGATCACGACCGTCCTCCATCAACACTCGATCGATCCCGATCACCAGCAACATCCCTTCCGGCTCCGCTCGCTCCCGCCGCCCCGCATCTCTGACCGGAGTGGGCCTGACCACCCGACCCCCAGAAGAACTTGTTCCAAGGGGTGGGCGGGTGGTCAGGCACACGGAGGCCACCAGATCGCCGACGGCAGCGGGCCCGAGCGGCAGCCGGCCCCGCGCGCCTGTTGAACGCCCTGCTGAACGGTTCATCAGAGGTGAGGGCGCGTGAGTGGGCGCCGCCCGGCACAACGTTTGCGAACGACACGTCTGCCGCGACGCTCGACGGCATAAAACCGTAGTCGCTGCCCGGGTCCGTGGGCGGTTGGGCCGGCGGGTAGACCCCTGACCATGGCTCGTAGACGCGATGCCCGGAGACCTCCCTACCGACTCGACCCAAGCCCTCTGGGCAGCGGCGCCTTCGCGAAGGTGACGCGCGGGGTGCACCGCGATGATCGGCACGTGGCCGCGGTCAAGGAGGCGTTTGACCACCCGAGGTTCATCACGCGACTCGAGCGCGAGATCAAGGTGCAGCGCCAGATCTCCCATCCCAACGTCATGCCGGTGATCCACGCGAGCCCCGAACACCTGTGGTACTCGATGCCCCTGGCCGACACGGACCTCCATGCCTTCCGCGAGTCATCGGACTGGGACCCGGGTCACCTCGGTACGATCCTGCTCGAGACATGGCGCGGGCTCACCGCCGCCCACGCGATCGGGCACGTCCACCGCGACGTGACGCCGCGCAACATCCTGCGCGTCGGGGAGCGGTGCGTCGTGAGCGACTTCGGCCTCGTGACGAAGGGCGACCGCGAGTCGCTCGCCTCGCTGACCCGGGCCGGTGCCGAGCTCGGGACGACCGGGTTCATCGCGCCCGAAGTCCTCCGCGATCCTCGGGCGGCCTCGCCGGCATCCGACCTCTTCTCGCTCGGTGTGATCGCGAGCTGGGCGATGACCGGCACCTGGCCGAAGGAGGGCTCGCTGCTCGTCCTCCCAAAGGACCCCGACTGGGCCGATTTCGTTCGTCGAGCCGTCGCGACCCAGCCACTCGAGCGCTTGTCCGCCGCGGGGTGGCTGCTAGAACGAGAGCGCGCCGAGGCGGCGGAGGCATGGCACCGGGAGCGCAACGCGTGTTTCTTCTGCGGCAGCCTGCAGGGGTTCTTCGGCCCGTCGCTGCAGTGCTTCTCGTGCAAGGTGCCGAACGTCGCGGGGTACTGAGCGCCGCCGAGTCGTTGCCTCGGGACCGGCGCCCACGGCAGCCGGGGGCGGCGACGGTCCTCAGTCCGCGGGCAGCAGGATCCGCGGATCCGGACCGAGGTCCAGCCGCACGCTGGTCGCCGGCACCCCGGTGCGCTCGGCGATGCCGGCGAGCCTTTCCTGCTCGCTCTTCGAGCGGTTCTCCACGAACCCCTGCCGCTCGTACCAGGCAAGCTGGGTGTTGACCGCGTCCGCGACGATGAAGCGCACCGAGACGTCGCGGCTCATGTGGGCGGTGTGCTGGATCACGGTGTCCATGAGCAGCTTGCCGTAGCCGCGCCCCGCGAAGCGGCGGTCGACGCCGATCATGGCGATCCTGATCGCACCGAAGTCGGGCACCCGTACGGCCGCGAGGCGCTCTCCAGCCTTCTTCTCGCCGCCCGACAGGCGGATCTGAGTCAGCGCGAGCGTGACGTACCCGATTAGCTCGCCGGCCGCCTCGTCCGGGTCGGTCACGATGTAGGTCGTAGACGTGCCAGCCGCGGCCGCCTCTTCGTACTCGCCGGAGCGTACGAACTCCCGGACGAACACCTCGCCCGGGTCCTCCTCACCGTCGTTGAGCGTCGCGACGCAGTCGAAGCGCCCGGCCGCGACGCGGAGTCCGTCGTTGGCCGGCGGCTCGAACCGCGCGACGACAGGCACGTGGAGGCGCTACGCGAAGTACGCGTTCGCCGGCTGCGAGCTCATCGCCTCGGTCGCCGCGCACGCGGAGGCGCGCAGGCGAGCACGCGCGTCCTCGGGCAGCTCGCGGGGGAGCGAACCGAGGAAGGCGGCGGCCTCTTCGCCCGAGAACGTCACCGGATCGGCGAGGCTCAGGAGCTGGGGTGCGGGGGCGGTGGCCATGAGAATCTGGTCGCAGAGTAACGAAAACGCGGTGCGCCGCCAAGGTTTTCCCTGGTGACGCCCATACTAATCGGCAGGCCGACGGAGAACTCCACTCCTTCTCCCCGGTCCTGGCCGCGTTGCAGGAAACCGTGCTTCTCCGGCCGATTCTATCGCGGGCGGGTCCAGAATCCGCCCATGGGGCCAGGAATCGCATCCTGAGCGCGACGATTCGTCACGCAGGCGCCGCCTGGCGGGCGATGGCGAGGACGCGCCGCCGATCATCGCCTCCATACGCCTTCGCCTCGACCTCGAACGTCCCCAGCGACTCCGCGCCCGGGAGCGGCTCCGCGCCCCGCTCGAGGCGCCTCCCGTGCCAGGCCCGGCAGAACGCGCTCTCCTCCGGCGCGCCCTTGAAGCGCGGGATGTACGCATCGATCCCAGTGGCGGTCGCGTACCGCAGCCTCAGCCGCTTCGGCACGTCGTCGCCGCGGCGTAGCGCCGGGCGATCCGCGGGTTTGTGCGACCACTCGAAGACCAGGAAGGCCGCCTGCCCTGACGCGAGGGACACGATCCGGTTCGCCGCCGCCTCGAGGCTGACGTGCGCCTCGGCGGCCAGGCGCTCGACCTCCCGGAGGCCGCCCTCCACGGTGTACGCGTCGCGGACCAGCCGCGCCGGCATCAGGAGCGCGGCGGCACCGAGGTCGCAGAGGTACTCCTCCTCCGCGTTGCGCGCGTGCGCCCCCGGATCCTTCGCCTCGAGCCGGTAGCGCGCCTCCTTCTTGAACCCCGGGAACGCGAGGTGCATCAGCTCGTGCGCGCACGTGAAGCGCTGGCGCTCGTCGCCGTCCTGGCTGTTGAGGTCCATGACGAGCTGGCCGTCGGGCTCGGCGTAGATCCTGCCGGCGAAGTCCCACGCCGCACGCCGCCGCTTCACGCCGTGGACGGATGCGATCAGGTCCACGTCGATCGGGAGGCTGTCCTGCTGCGAGTCGCGCCGCAGCGACTCCGCGTGGCGCTCGATGATCTCCTCCGGCGGCCGGCCGTTGTGGCGCTTCATCAGCTTCACCACGAGCGGCTCTGTCCATGGTCTAGGGCTGGTCGGCATCGGCCTCTGCGTCTAGGCCCCGGCTCAGCCGCAGCGAGTTGTAGATGTACGCCCATCGCTCGACCGACCGGGGCTCATCGCCCTTCCGGAAACGGATGCTCGCAAGGGTGCGGACCTCCGGCGAGCTCAGCCCGTTGTCGTCGGCGAACCTCCGCAGGAGCGTCGGGATCTGGAGGTCCTCGGGGTCCGCCCGATAGCGAGGACCGGCGAGCAGGTCGGCGACGGTGATGTCCAGCGCCTCCGCGAGCCGCGCCATCAGCTCGAGGGACGGGTTGCTCGGCTCGTTCTCGAGTTTGACGAGGTAGGCCTTGGAGATGCCGGTCGTCGCGGCGAGCTGCATGAGCGACATCCCGGCTTTGTCGCGTTCGCGGCGCAGGCGCTCGCCGAACCGCTCTGCAGAAGGGGGCATGTCGTGTGGAGCCTAGGGCCTCGCTCCGACGGGTTCGTCTGCACGGCGTCGTACAGTGCACCCAGATCGCGGTACTTTATGGTTTCAGAAAGAAATCTGACATAGACCGCATGAACGAGGAGAGGGACCGCATGGCGAAGGGCGACATTCACACGATCAAGCACGGCGACGGCTGGGCCAACCGGGCGGAGGGCAACGAGCGCGTCTCGAACACGGCGCCGACCAAGGCCGATGCGCAGGCGGAAGGGCGCCGGATGGCCATAGAGCGCGGCGCCGAGCACGTCATCCACAACGCCGCCGGCAGGATCGGCGAGCGCAACACGTACCCGCGCAGCCGCGACCCGCGCAGCTCGCGCGGCTAGGAGGATCACCATGACCAGCGTCGCCGTCAGCGAGGCCGTCCGTGTCACCGAAGCTCCGAACGACGCGCTGGCTCGTGCGTGGGAGAGCGTCATCGTGGCGCCGGATGTCAAGTCCCGGCTCGTGAACCACGGGCTCCTCGGGCTGCATCTCCGCGCGCAGTACCCCTTCGAGAAGACCGCCGTCCACGGGCTCGTCGCCCTCGTCGGTGCCCCCGGCACCGGGAAGACGACGCTCGCGCGCGGTCTCCCGCACCAGCTCTCGGTCATCCTCGGTGGCCGTCGGACGCGGCTCATCGAGGTCAAGCCGCACGGTCTGATGAGCGCAGAGCACGGCCAGAGCCAGCAGCTCGTCGACGAGCTCCTCACGGAGTACCTGCCCGGGCTCGCGGACGACGGCGTCCCCGGCGTGGTCCTCCTCGACGAGGTCGAGTCGATGGCCGTCGCGCGCAGCGAGTCCTCGCTGACCGCGAATCCGGTCGACGTGCACAGGGCGACCGACGCGGTCCTCACGGCGATGGACGAGCTCGCGACGAGCGCGCCGCACCTCGTGTTCGTGGTGACCTCGAACTTCCTCCGAGGCCTCGACGACGCCTTCCTCTCGCGCGCGGACGCGGTCATCGAGGTCCCCCGGCCCGGCGCCGACGCCGTCCACGCGATCCTCCGCGACGTCCTGCTGACGCTGGCCGAGCGGCACCATGGGCTGCGCTCCGTGGCGGACGACGCCCGGCTCCGCCGCATCGCCGCGGAGGTCGAGGGCATCGACGGCCGCCAGGCGCGCAAGCTCGTCGCCAACGCGCTCGCGCAGCGCCCGGAGAGCGCCGTCGATGCCGGCGAGCTCCGGATCGATGACCTCGCCGCGGCCGCCTCGAACCTGCGCCTGCCTGATCCGGAGGTGCGCCATGTCCACGCGGCATAGGGCCATCGCGGGCGCACCGGAACGCGCCGCGAGCGAGACCGCCACGACCGTCATCGAGATGATCCAGGAGACGCTCGGCGCCGCGTCCGGCCTCGACCTTGACCTCGTCGCCGCGGAGACCGAGGCGGCGCGCGCCGCCATCAGGATGCTCATCGCGGGCAAGCACCTCGGGGACGACGCCATCGTCCTCGTGGCCGAGCCGCTGCGCCTGGAGATCACCGTCGTCAGCGGCGACGCCGCCTCGCGCGACGACGACAAGCTCGGGAGGGTCCCGGGCGCGGCGACCGCGACCGCGTGGAGCCTGCACCTCCCTGCGCCTGCGCCGGTCGGCTCCTGGGTGGAGGACGCGGTGCGCGGTCTCGACCACGTCACCACCGACCCGCCGCCGGCCGAGAAGGTGGCCTCCGCCGCGGCGGCGGTCCTCGCGTCGGACATCGACCTCGGCGCCCTGCGTCGAGCGGCAGGGGGTGCGGCATGAGCACCGGCGTCGGAACCCACGCTGGCACGAACGTGCGGACGGCCGTCCACCTGACGGACGCGATCATGGGGACGTTCCAGGACATCCTCGCGCACCTCGGGCTGGGCGTCGGCTACCTCAACCGCCACTGGGCGGTGATCGAGGAGGGCCTGACGACGTGGATCGCCGAGGGCTCGCTCGAGGACGTGCGCCTCGAGTGCGGCGACCCGTCGAACGCGGACGCCGTCTTCAGGGTCCCGCTGTCCTACCGCGTCTCCGGCGCGGGCGACATCACGTTCGTCACGAGCCAGGCCCGTCTCGCGCGCGCGCTCGCGAAGTACGAGTCCCTCCCCGTGGGGACGGCCTACCGCGTTGTCGTGAGCCACCGCTGGACGCCGAGCCACGTCGACGGCTGGTCGGACACGACCGCGGCCGACACGAGCGGGATGTCCTCGTACCATCTCGGCGGCGTCGGAAGCGGGCCGGACGCGAGCGCCTCGCTGACCTACCACGCCAGGGGGATCTGACATGGGGTACGTCGACGACGCGTTCGCGAAGCTGAAGTCGAACCTCGAGATCACGAGGACCGAGCAGAAGCTGGCCTCACGGCGCCAGAACGAGATCCGTGATCACCTCTGCGGGCACCTCGACATCGACCGCACGTTCCTGACCGGCTCCTACGCGCGGCAGACGAAGACGAAGAAGCTCAAGGACGTCGACATCTTCTGCGTGCTCAAGGGCGACGGCGCCGACGCGCACCTGCGGGACGGGTCGCCGGGCGACGCGCTGCTCCGGCTGCAGACGGAGCTCGCCAAGGAGTACACGCATCCGGTCCCGTCGATCGGCCGCCGCTCGTGCACGGTCGAGTTCGCGAGCACCGACGAGGTGCCGTCCTACGACGTCGTGCTCGCCTTCGACCGCGGCGGCGGGGGTTACGAGATCCCGGACCGGATCGACGGCGGCTGGATCGCCTCGGACCCCGGCGTCCACAAGCAGAAGGCGACGGACAAGAACGCCGCCTGCGGCGACAAGTGGATACCGCTCGTCAAGATGGTGAAGGGGTTCAACCGCGAGTGGGACAAGCCGGTGCGCCCCTCGTTCCTGCTCGAGGTCATGGCCCTCGACCTCATCCGCCCGCCCTTCGGCCGCTACCAGGACGAGATTGTCCTGTTCCTGGCGAACGCCGCCGAGCGGCTCGAGGAGGAGTGGCCCGACCCCGCGGGGCTCGGGCCGGACGTCAACTCGTCGATGAGCGCGGCGGAGAAGCGGGCGGCGTCGGAGCGGCTGCGTGAGGCGCTCGCCGTCGCGGAGCGCGCCGTGCAGCTCGAGGACGACGGCATCGAGCGCGCCGCGGTCGACGCGTGGCGCGAGCTCTTCGGCAGCCGTATGCCGAAGCCATGACGCAGGTCGACCTCCGCAGCCTCCTCATGGCCAAGCAGGAGACACTGCTCGCCGAGCTCGCGACCGCCGGCGTGCACTGGCACCCGACGGCAAAGGGCGACGTCGGCGAGGCGAACTGGATCGCCGCCCTCGACGGCCGCCACGGCGCCAACGGGTTCCTGCCCAGCCGCTACGCGGTCTCGAGCGCCTTCATTATCGACGCGGACGGGAACCGCAGCGACCAGATCGACCTGGTCGTCCACGACGCGCACTTCTGCCCGCTGTTCTTCGAGAAGGCCGGCCACCGCTACGTGCCCGCCGAGAGCGTGTACGCCGTCTTCGAGGTCAAGCCCGAGCTGAACCGCGACTACGTGCTCTACGCGGCCGAGAAGGCGGCGTCCGTCCGGGCGCTCCGGCGGACGAGCGTCCCGATCGTGTGGATGGCCGGCACGGCGCCG
>DASVRH010000093.1:0-8943 GCA_036388715.1 Solirubrobacteraceae bacterium
GTCGAGGCGGCGGTGCCCCCCGGCGGCTCGCTGCCGCGCGTCGAGGAGACCGACGCGGTGGACGCGTTCGCCGCATGGCTGAGCGCGGCGCCGGCGCCGAACCGCATCGCGCTGCGCGCGCTGCTGCGGACCGCCGTGCGCGGCGACGTCGCCGCCCAGGTCGAACGCGGGCGAGGCGCGCGCGGAGGGGCGATCCAGTTCCTCGCCCGCATCGCCGCCCACTGCTACTACGGCGATGAGGGAGTGATGAGGAGGCTCGGCTACGACGCGCCGCGGGTGGCCGCGCGGGGGCTCGGGCTGAGGCGCGCGGAGGGGCGGCTGTGACGCGCGGAACCGGCCCGGCCGCCTACCTCGACGGCACCTCCGGCCCCCGGCCAGCGACCCTGCGCATCGAGGAGGGGTCGGGCATGAAGGGGCGGCGCCGGGTGCGCGTCGACGCGGTCGTCGTCGGCACCGGCGCGGGCGGCGGCGTCGTCGCCAAGGAGCTCGCCGAGGCCGGCCTGAGCGTCGCGATGCTCGAGGAGGGCGAGTGGGTCGAGGCAGATGAGCTGACGGCGAGGCCGCGCGACATCTCCCCCAAGCTCTACCGCGACGGCGCGCAGGTCATCACGACCGGCAACGTCGCCATCCCGCTCCCGCTCGGCCGCGCCGTCGGCGGGACGACGATCCTCAACTCGGCCACCTGCTACCGCACCCCGCCGGCCGTGCTCGAGCGGTGGGGGCTGTGGTCGAGCGAGGAGCTCGAGCCGTGGTTCCGCCGCGTCGAGCGGATCTTCAACGTCTGCCGGGTGCCGCGCGAGGTCGCCGGCCGCAACGCGCACGTGATGGAGCGCGGCGCGGACGCGCTGGGCTGGTCGGGCGAGTACCTGCACCGCGCCGCGCGCGGCTGCATCGGCTCGGGCGTCTGCGCCTTCGGCTGCCCGAGCGGCGGCAAGCAGCACACCGGCAACACCTACGTCCCGCTGGCCTGGGACCACGGGGCGACCACCTTCACCGGCTGCCGCGTCACCGAGGTCCTCGTGCGGGACCGCCGCGCGACGGGCGTCGTGGCGAGGACGGCGGGCGGCGGGCGGCTGCGGGTCGACGCCGAGCTGGTGGTCGTCGCGTGCGGGACGATCAACACGCCGGCGCTCCTGCGCCGCAGCGGCGTGAAGGGCACCGGCGACAACCTCTCCATCCACCCGTGCTCCGGCGTCTGGGCCGAGTTCGACGAGCCGGTGGACCAGTGGAAGGGCGTCCCCCAGGCCTACGCCGTCGACGAGTTCGCGGCCGAGGGGATCATGCTCGAGGGCTGGGCCGGCCCGCCCGACATGCTCGCGCTGTCGCTGCCCGAGGCGGGCGCCGAGCACCGGCGGCTGATGCGGCGGGCGCGGCACGTGGCGCAGGCCGGGCTGATGATCCGCGACTCGTCGCGCGGCCGCGTGCGGCGGATCGGCGGCCGGACCGTCATCCGCTACGACGTCAGCGGCGAGGACGCGCGGCTCCTCCAGCGCGCCGTCGCCCGGGCGGCGGAGCTGGAGCTCGCGGCGGGGGCGACGGCGGTGCACCTGCCCGTCCGCGGCGCCGGCCCCGTCCGCAGCGCGAGGGACGTGCGCTCGTTCGAGCGGGAGGTCGTCCGCCCCGGGCAGCTCGGCCTCAGCGCCTTTCACCCGCTCGGGACCGCCGCCGCGGGTAAGATCGTCGACGCGGACCTGCGCGTGCGGGGCGTCGACGGCCTGCTGGTGGCCGACGGCTCGGTCGTGCCGTCCGCGCTCGGGGTCAACCCGCAGCTGACGATCATGGCCCTGGCGACGCGCGCGGCGTTCCGCGCCACCGCACGGCAGCCGCCGCGCGACGAGCCCGAGTCGGCGAGCGTCGGCCGGGCCTACGCGCTGGTGGCATGATCCTCGCGCGATGACCGACCTCGCGGCCCCGCGGTTCCCCGCCGCGCAGCACGACGACGGGCTCTACGAGAGCTACTTCCTCAAGGCGCGCGCGCCGGACCGCCCGCGCGCGTTCTGGATGCGCCACACGATCCACAAGCGCCCGGGCCACGAGCCGATCGGGAGCGTCTGGCTGACGCTCTTCGACGCCGGCGCGAAGGAGCCGGTCAAGGCGACGAAGGAGAACTTCCCCGCCCCGCAGGCGCTCGGCGGGGGATACGTGGAGATCGGCGAGAGCCGGTTGGAGACCGGCCGTGCGGTGGGTCGCGTGACGGGCACCAAGTGGGACTTCACGTTCGCCACCGACGAGCCCGAGCAGCGCCACCTCCCGGCCGAGTGGATGTACACCGCCGCCGTGCCGCGCACGAAGTCGCTGACGCCTCACCCCGCCGCGCGGTTCGCCGGCAAGCTCGGCCGCTGGAGCCTCGACGGGTGGACCGGCGTGGTCAGCCACAACTGGGGCACCGAGCACGCGGAGCGCTGGATCTACCTGCACTGCGGCCACTTCGAGGGCCACGACGAGCACACGTGGCTCGAGTTCGCGACGGGGCGGATCAGGCTCGGCCCGCTGACGACGCCGTGGATCGCCAACGGCGCGCTCCAGCTCGACGGCGAGCGCCACCGCCTCGGCGGCCCGCAGCGTGCCCGCGCGACGAAGGTCGAGGACCGCCCGACGCACGCGCGCTTCGTCATGACCGGCGACGGCGTGCGCATCGAGGGCGCGCTCAGCGCGCCGGCCGAGCACTTCGTCGGCTGGCGCTACGCCTCGCCCGACATGCACGAGAGCCACAGCCTGCACTCCTCGATCGCCGACCTGCATCTCCAGGTCCGCCGCGACGGCAGGCCCGACGTCGAGCTGCACGCCCCGGGCGGCGCGACGTACGAGCTCGGCGGGCGGCCCGACGACACGCACGGCATCCCGATCCAGCCCCACGAGGACGGCCGGCTGTAAGGCGCGCGGCGCTCCTCTGGCTCGCGCTCTTCGCGGTCTACGCGGCGACGGTCGGCATCGACGCCGCCGGCGGCGCGGACTACGGGGAAGGCGAGGCGCGCGTGCTGCTCATCGTCGAGTCGATCGTCTCCGACGGCGACGTCGACCTGCGCGACGAGTACCGCGCCCAGACCTACAGCGCGTGGGTCGACGGCGAGCTCTCCCCGGTCGCCGGGCTGACCGAGGGACGGCTGCACGAGCCGCCGGGCGTCGGGCTCGCCCTCGTGCTCGCCGCGCCCTACGCCGTGGCCGGGGAAGTGGGAGCCGAGCTGTTCGTCGCCGCGCTGCTCGCGCTCGGCTTCGTGGCCGCCGCCGCGCTGGCGCGCAGGCTGGTGCCCGACCCGTGGGCCACCGGCGCGACCGTCGTCGCGGCGCTTTCGCCGCCCGTCCTCGGCTGGTCGACGGCGATCGCCTCCGAGCCCGTGGCCGCCGCCGCGATCGCGGGCGCCGCGCTCTACACGCTGCGCGTGCGCGACGAGCCCACCTTCCGCCGCGCGACGACCGCCGCGCTGCTGATCGCGCTGCTGCCGTGGCTGAGCATCAAGTTCGTGCCCGTCGCCGCCGTGTGCGCGATCGCGCTCGCGCGCTGGCTGCGCCGACGCCGGCGCGGGCTGACCGCGTTCGCTGCGCGCGAGGTCGTGCTCGTGCCCGCGGTCATGCTCATCACGGTCAACGAGCGGCTCTACGGCGGCCTGACCCCGTACGCCGCGGTGCCCGGCGACGCGACCGGCGCCGACAGCGTCGCCGACTACCTCGAGCGCGGCGACCGCCTCTTCACGCTGCTCTTCGAGCCGAGCTGGGGCCTGCTCGTGTGGGCGCCGTTCGGAGCGCTGGCCTTCTACGCGATGGAGCTGCTGGTCCGCTCGTTCCGCGAGCGATTGTCCGTCGCCCTGCCGAGCGTCGTCGACGTCGAGGTGACCGCCGGGTTCCTCGTCGCGCTGTGCGCGACGCAGGTCGCGGTCGCGGCCTTCCTGGCGCCGGCGTTCGAGGAGCACGCGTTCCCGGGGCGCGAGCTGCTGCCGGTGCTCCCGGTGGCGGCGGCGCTCACCGCGTGGGCGCTCAGGCACGCGCCGCGGATCGGCGCGGCGCTGGGCGCGCTCACCCTCGCCGGGTCGGCGTGGCTGCTGGTCGGGGCGCGCGCGGGCGACGGCGAGCTGGCCCCGCCGAGCGGCCCGCTGCCGTGGGGCGGCGCCGAGGCCGCGGTCGCGGTGATCGCCGGCGCCGCGGTGATCTTCCTGCTCGTGCGCGACTTCTGGCGCGAGGTCTAGTCCGGCGGGGCCGGGGAGACGTCGACGACCGCTATCCCGCCTGCGTCGCGGACCGCCTTCTCCCCCGCGTCGGGCAGCTCGGAGACGAGGCGGTAGCGCAGCGCCGCGGGATCGATCCCCTCCGCGCGGGCCTGCTCGGGGTCGAGCCGCTCGACCAGCGCCTTCGTGGCCAGCAGGGCGCCCCCGTGCGCCGCCTCCTGGATGCGCGCGCACTCGTTGACCTCGTCGCCGAGCGCGGTGACCTCGAGCCTGCCGCTCGTGGCGACCTGGCCGATGTAGAGGGTCGCTCCCCAGTGGATCGCGACGTTCATCTCGACCTCGCGGTCGCGGGCCGCCGCGGCGATCCCCCGCGCCGCGCGCAGCGCCCCCAGCGCCGCGGCCGGCGACGACCCGGCCTGGTCGGCGAGGAAGAACGCGCTGACGCCGTCGCCCGCGTGCTTGCCGACGATCCCGCCCGCCTCGATGATCTCGTCGTCGGCGCGCTCGGTCAGGTGGCGGATGAGCTCGAAGTAGGCCGCGCTCGACATCCGCTTCGACAGCTCGGTGGAGCCGGCGACGTCGGCGAACAGGACCCCCGCGGGGCGCCGGCCCGGCTCGACCAGCTCGGCCAGGCGGCGGAACTGGCGCTGGTCGCCCTGGTTGAGCAGCCACAGCACGCTGGCCGGCAGCGCCGAGCCGTAGATCCAGACGTTCCCCAGCGTGCGGCCGTCGGCGGCGACGACGCGCTCGCCGTGCGCGACGACGCCGACGTCCTCCTCGCGCCCCACGGCGAGGCGCAGTGTCCAGCGCGGCGGCGGGGGCGCCGGCTCGGCCTGCTCGACGGCCGCCCGGAAGCGCTCGTCGACGAGGTCGGCCAGCTCCTCGCGGCTCGTCGCCCCGTCGTGCAGGACCCATGGCGCGTGCACGCGCACCCACTCGCCGACGCTGTCGTCGGTGATGATCGTGAACGCCGCGAGGGCGCGCGTCTCGAGCATGTGGCGCCCGACGCCCAGCTCGCTGCTCGCCTCGTCGCCGAGGATCAGCGCGATCTCCTTCGAGGACCACACGATCCGCCATTCGGCGTCGGTCACCACCGCCGACCAGCCCGTCTGCTCGAGGGCCTCGACGACCTTCTCGAGCAGCTCGTCCACGACCTAGCCCCCGGCGCGCGGGGCGGCCTGGGCGGCGTCGACGCGCTCGAGCAGCGTCGTGGCCGCCGTCGCCGGGTCGGTCCGCCGCGCGACGACCTCGTCGAGCAGCCGCGCGAACTCGTCGTCGCTCTCGAGCGCCTGCTCGATCCGCTGCCGCATGCGGTGCGCGCAGATCGCGATGACCTCGTTGCGCAGGTTGCGCCGCCGCCGCTCGAGCAGCGTGCCCTCCTCCTCCAGGTGTGCTCGGTGCTCCTCGAGCTTCTCGATCAGCTCGTCGACGCCCTGGCCGCGGGCCGCCTCGGTCTTGACGATCGGGACGCGCCAGCCGCGCTGCGGCGCCAGCGACAGGACGCCGCGGATCTCGCGGATCATCGTGTCGGTCAGCGGGTGGTCGGACTTGTTGACGACGATGATGTCGGGGATCTCCATGACCCCGGCCTTCAGCGCCTGGACGCTGTCGCCGGAGCCCGGGATGAGGACGAGGACGACCGTGTCGGCGTGGTCGATGATGTCGACCTCGGCCTGGCCGACGCCGACGGTCTCGAGGAAGACGTCGTCCTTGCCGCTGGCGTCCATCAGCAGGGCGGCCTGGAGCGTCGCCTCGCTCAGCCCGCCGAGGGCGCCGCGGTTGGCCATCGAGCGGATGAAGACGCCCGGGTCGAGGAAGTGCTCGGTCAGGCGGATGCGGTCGCCGAGGAGGGCACCGTGGGTGAACGGCGAGGAGGGGTCGATCGAGAGGACGCCGACCGTGCGCTCGGCGGCGCGGCGGGCCCGCGTCAGCGCGGCGATCAACGTGGACTTGCCGGCGCCGGGCGGGCCGGTGAGGCCCATGAGCATCGCCTTGCCGGTGTGCGGATAGACCTCGTGGACGATCTCCCAGCCCTCGGGGTCGTCGTTCTCCACGAGCGAGATCGCGCGGGCCAGCGCGCGCTTGTCGCCGGCCAGCAGCCGATCGGCGATGGTTCCGTCGGTCGCCATGGGACGGCGGATCATGGCAGGCTCCAGTGACGTGGAGCCGCCGGAGATCCGCAGCGCCCCGCCACCCCTGCGGGGCGGTCCCCTCGCCTTCCTGCGCTTCGCCCGGCGCAACAAGATGCTCACGCCGGGCTACGCCTACCTGCTCGCGCGCTGGGTGTGGCTGAAGCTCCGCTGGGGCTCCCGCCTCCAGACCGACGGGGTCTGCTTCGTGTGCTCCGGGGTGAAGTTCGAGATCGGGAAGGGCGCGGTCCTCCGCCTCGGTCGCTGGTGCTGGATCGGCAACGACTCGAAGATCCGCGTGCACGAGGGCGAGGTCTCGATCGGGGCCAAGACCGTCATGGGCCAGGAGTGCACGATCTCCGCCTTCCAGCACGTCTCGATCGGCCGCGAGTGCGTCATCGCCGACCGGGTGATGCTGATCGACTTCGACCATGGGATCGTCGAGGTCGAGCGCCCGATCCGGCTCCAGGGGATCTACAAGCGCGACGTCCGTGTCGGCCACAACGTGTGGATCGGCTACGGCGCGTGCGTGCTGCGCGGCTGCACGGTCGGCGACAACAGCGTGCTCGGCACCTACGCCGTCGTCGCGCGCGACGTGCCGCCCGACGTCGTCGCGGCGGGCGTCCCGGCCAAGGTCCTGCGCAAGCGCGACCGGCCGAAGCGGATGCGGTTCGAGTAGCCGGCTAGGCGTTCGAGCAGTGCGGCCAGGCGTCCGGGCCCTGCTCGTCGAGCAGGATCCGGGCGAGGCGGTCCTGCTCGGCCTCGGGGGCCTTCGCGGGATCGCCCTCGCCGCCCAGCGAGCGCCACGTGGCGCGGCTGAACTGGTACTTGCCGCGGTAGCGGCCGTCGGGGGACACCGCGGCCGGGTCGCCGCCGGACTCGCACTCGGCGATCTTCGCGAGCAGCGCCTCGGGGTCGTCGACCACGGCACGGCGGGAAGCCTTGCGCCCGCGGAGGCCGAGCGCGCTGAGGGTCTGCGGGCCGATGACGCCGTCGACGGTCAGGCCGTTGCTCCGCTGGAAGCGCTTGACGGCACGCCGGGTCTTCGGCCCGAGGACGCCGTCGGCCGGCACGCCGAGCTTCTTCTGGACGGCGATCACCGTGGCCCTGCTCGGCTTGGCCTCGGCCACGGCGGTGCCCGCCATGAACGCCACAACCGCCACGATCGCCGCCAGGGCGACAGTCAACTTCCGCACGAAATACGTCTCCCGCTCGTCGTCGTCGTGCCTACGAGGTGAGCTGACGGGCTCGCGCTACGACGTGCGCTACGCCGGATCCACCGGCGATTCGCCCCCGGCGCCCGGACTGCGGACGCCAATGGTTCCCCCGTTCCCGGTCGAACGATCGACCGGGACTCGGCCCTGCTGACGCGGAAGGGTAGCTGATCCAACCGGCGACCCGTCGCGCATTGGCCTGTGTTCCGCTCACTCTCTCTCAAGGAGGAGATGCCCGATGCGCAAGTTGCAGGCCTACGGCGCCGCTTCGGTCGCCGCGATCGCCGCTGTCTCGATCGCGGTCGCGGTCGGCGTCGGCTCCAGCCACCGCGAAGCGCCGCTGTCGTCGCTCGACCCGACCGGCGACGACACCGACGTCTACGCGTTCACCGCCAAGGACGCTCCAGGCGCCCTCACCGTCGTCGCCAACTGGATCCCGTTCGAGGATCCGGCGGGCGGCCCGAACTTCTACCGGTTCGACGATCGCGCCCGCTACTACGTCAACGTCGACAACACCGGCGACGGCGTCTACGACGTCCGCTACCGGTTCACGTTCAAGACGCGCATCGGCAACAAGGAGACGTTCCTCTACGCGCTGCCGGGCGTCAGCTCGATCGACGACGCCAAGCTGAACGTGAAGCAGACCTACAAGGTCGAGCGCCTCACGTACCGGCGCGGGAAGCTGCGCTCGACGCGGACCGTCGCGGCGAACCTGCCGGTGGCGCCCAACAACGTCGGGCCGAAGACGATCCCGAACTACACCGCGGTGGCCGATCAGGCGATCCGCTCGCTCCCCGGCGGGGGCAGGGTCTTCGCCGGCCAGCGCGAGGATCCGTTCTTCGTCGACCTCGGCGCCACGTTCGACGGCATCAACCTGCGCAACGCGACCGGCAACGCCGGCGGCGGCAGGGACGACCTGGCCGGCTACGGCGTGCACGCGATCGTGCTGCAGGTCCCCGAGGCGCAGGTGACACGCGACGCGCAGTCGGTGTCGGCGCCGGACTCCGCCAACGCCGCGGTCGGCGTCTGGGCCTCGACCGAGCGCCGGCGCATCGTCGTCAACCGCAGGCGGCGCGCGCGCTCGAAGTGGGTCCAGGTGTCGCGCCTGGGCAACCCGCTCATCAACGAGGTCGTGATCCCGCTCGGGCAGAAGGACAAGTTCAACCGCACGCAGCCGGCCGACGACCTGAAGAACTTCGGGAAGTACGCGCTCAACCTGCACCTGGCGGCGGTCCTCAACCAGCTGTTCGACCTCGGGATCAAGGAGACGGATCGCACCGACGTCGTCGAGGCGCTGCTGACGGGCATCCCGGGCGTGACCCGGATCGCGCCGGACGCGGTGCCCGCCGACACGCTGAAGATCAACCTCGGCGTCCCGCCCTCGGAGCGTGAGAACCGCTTCGGCGTCATCGGCGGCGACAACGCCGGCTTCCCGAACGG
>DASVRH010000094.1:0-4099 GCA_036388715.1 Solirubrobacteraceae bacterium
CACGACCAGCGGGAGGCCAGCTCGGTCAGGACCGTCCGGGCCTCGAACTGGGCGAACGCCGCCCCCAGGCAGCGCCGCACGCCGCCGCCGAACGGGAACCACGCGGCGGCCCGTGGGCGCGTGCCGAGGAAGCGGTCGGCACGGAAGGACGCGGCGTCGGGCCAGACGTCGTCGCGCCGGTGGACGACGAGCGTGCACGGCGCGACCGTCGTCCCCGCGGGCAGCGTGAAGCCGTCGAAGCTCAGCGCCTCGCGCAGACGCCGCACGACGAGTGGGACGGGCGGGTGCAGACGCAGCATCTCGGTCACCACGGCGTCGGCGAAGCCGTCCTCGCCGGCGGCGAGCCGCTCCTGCGCGCCGGGGTCGCGCGCGAGCTCGTGGACCGCCCACGACAGCAGCGCCGCCGTCGTCTCGTGGCCGGCCACCAGCAGCGTCACGAGCTCGTCGCGCAGCTCGCGGTCGGAGAGGTCGCCGGCGTCGAGGAGCATCGACAGGACGTCCGCGCGCCCGGAGCGGTCGGACGCGCGCCGGCGGGCGACCTCCGCGAGGACGTCCTCGTCGACCGCCGCGACCTGGCGCCGGAAGGAGCGCATGGCCTCGAGCCGGTCGGGGCCGGCGTACGTGAACATGAGCCCCGCCCGCACGCTGCTCAGCCACTGGAGCAGCCGGCGCACGTTCAGGCGCAGGCGGTCGAGCCGCGCGGCGTCCTCGACCCCGAAGACGGCGCGGAGGATCACGTCGAGCGTGATCCGCTGCATCCCGCCCAGCACCGCGTGCGGACGCCCGGCGGGCCAGGACGCCGTCTCGCGCTCGAACGCCTCGACGACGATGGGCCCGTAGGCCCGCATCCGGTCGCCGTGGAAGGGCGGGAGGACGAGCTTGCGCCGGCGCAGATGCTCGGGGCCGTCGAGCAGCAGCACATTGCGCTCGCCGATGAGCGGCTTCAGCGGCCGGTTCGCGATCCCGCTGTCGACCTCCTCGGGCCCGTGCGCGAACGCCTGCTTGACGAGGTCGGGGTGCGCGAGCACGACCCACGTCTGACCGGTGACCCGCACCGTGAAGACGTCGCCGTACTTCCTGCGCGCGTTGCCGAAGAACCGGTAGGGGTCGAGCGCGTAGTGGAGGGACTGCAGCGCGCCGGGCGCACGTGGCCCGGGCGGGAGGGTCACGCCGCGAAGGCTACGGACCCGTCTCGGTCTGGTCCACCTGGGGCTGATCCTCGCCGGTGGAGCCGAGCGTGGTCGGCCCGGTCTCGACGGTCGTCGGGCCCTGGCCGGTCTCGCCCTGGTTGGAGCGCTCGACGTTCTCGCGACCCCCGGTGTTGTCGTCGCCGCCGCACGCGGCGAGCGAGAGGCCGAGGACGAACGCGGTGAGCACAGCGGAGAGTCGGCGCGGCATGACCCCCGCCGTACCCCGCCGGAGCGCCGTGAAACTCAGTGGCGGAAGTGGCGGCGGCGCGTGAAGACCATCGCGACGCCGGCCTCGTCCGCGGCGGCGACCACCTCGTCGTCGCGCACGGACCCGCCGGGCTGGATGATCGCGCTGACGCCCTGCTCGATCGCGAGCTGCGGGCCGTCGGCGAAGGGGAAGAACGCGTCGGAGGCGAGCGCCGCTCCCTCGAGCGACTCGGCGCGCGACTTCTCGACCGCCAGCCGCACGGAGTCCACGCGGCTCATCTGCCCCGCGCCGATCCCCGCGGTGGCGAGGTCCTTGCTCAGCACGATCGCGTTGGACTTCACGTGCTTGCAGACCTTCCAGGCGAAGAGCATCTCGCCCCACTCGGCCTCGGTCGGCTCGCGCTTCGTCGCGACCTCCATGTCGGCGCGGTCGGTGACGTCGGCGTCCTTGTCCTGGACGAGCAGGCCGCCGAGGACCTGCTTGACGTCGCGCTCGCCGGCCAGCGGCACGCGACGCTCGTTGTCCTCGAGGATGCGCAGGTTCTGCTTGCGCTCCATCAGCAGCTGGAGCGCGTCGTCGTCGAAGCCGGGCGCGAAGAGGACCTCGACGAACTGCTCGACGATCTTCTCGGCGAACGCGAGGTCGACGCGGCGGTTGGCGACGATGATCCCGCCGAACGCGCTGATCGGGTCGGCGGCGAAGGCGCGCTCGTAGGCGTCCTGCGCGGTCCGCCCCACCGCCGCCCCGCACGGGTTGTTGTGCTTGACGATCACGCAGGCCGGGACCTCGAACTCCCGCGCGACGCGGCGCGCGCCGTCGAGGTCGAGCAGGTTGTTGAACGAGAGCTGCTTGCCGTGGTGCTGCTTGACCATCGACAGGACGTGCATCCGCGCGCCGACCTGCGTGTAGTACGCGGCGCGCTGGTGCGGGTTCTCGCCGTACGGGAGGTCGAGGATCTTCTCGTACGCGCGCACGTAGAGGTCGGGGAAGTCCTCGGTGCGCTCGGCGAACCAGCGCGCGATGCTCGTGTCGTAGCGGGCGGTGTAGGCGAACGCCTCGCCGGCGAGCGCCTCGCGCGTCTGCGGCGCGAGCTCGCCGTCGGCCATCCGCATCTCCTCGAGCACGGCGTCGTAGCTCTCGGGGGACACGACGACCGCCGTGTACGCGTGGTTCTTCGCGGCGGCGCGGATCATCGTCGGGCCGCCGATGTCGATGTTCTCGATGACCTCCTGGTCGCCGACGCCGCGGCGGGCGGCCGTGCGCTCGAAGGGATAGAGGTTCACGCAGACGAGGTCGACGGGCTCGATGTCGTGCTCGCTGAGCGCCTGCTGGTGCTCTTCGTTGTCGCGGACGGCGAGCAGGCCGGCGTAGAGCTTCGGGTGCAGCGTCTTGACCCGGCCGTCCATGATCTCGGGGAAGCCGGTGTAGTCGGTGATCGAGCGGACGTCGACGCCGGCCTCGGTGAGCGCCGTCGCGGTGCCGCCGGTGGAGACGATCTCGACGCCGAGCTCCGCCAGGCCCTTCGCGAACTCGACGACGCCGCGCTTGTCGCTGACGGAGAGGAGGGCGCGTCGGACCTTGACGGGGGCGGGGGTCGCCGCCGTGAGGGGCTGCGCGTGGGCCATCGAGGCGCACGATACGCCGTGTGCGTGTCGGTTGGCAGCGCGGGGGGAAGGAGAAGTCAGCAATGACCGAGGTTCCGGAGGATCAGGTACGCGACCTCGAGCGGGGCGCGGACGAGATGGAGCAGGAGCTGGGCCGGCTCGGGGGCAACCTCGAGAAGGCGCACGAGAAGGCCGCCGAGCAGCGCGAGCGCGCGAATCCCGAGGCCGCGGCAGGCGACTGGCAGGAGGAGTCGACCGCCGCGCACCAGGGCGACGACGCCAGCGAGGCGTCGCGGTCACCGGGCGACGAGGACGGCGGAGGCGGCACCGCCGTCGCCGACGCGCCCGTGCACGAGGCGACGGAGGTCACGCCGGGCGCGGAGGGTGAGGAGGGCGACTCCGACGCCCCCGTCCACGAGGCCGAGCGCGTCGAGCCGGGCGGCGAGGGCGAGAGCGGCGACGACGACGAGGACTCCTCCACCGGCGACGCGCCCGTCCACGAGGCCCAGAAGGTGGAGCCGAAGGGGTCGGCCGAGGAGGGCGACGACTCGTCCGGCGACGACGATTCCTCCGACGACCGCGACGACGACGATTCCTCCGACGACGGCGACGGCTCCTCCGACGAGAAGCGCGGCTCCGGCGACGACCCCGCCGCGGGCGACGTCCCCTAGCCGATGACCACTCGCCGCGGGTTGGCCGGGTCGAAGGTGACCCGGCCCGCGGCGATGAGGCGGACCGCTTCGGGCAGCAGCTCGTGCTCGAGCGGGCGGAGGCGGTCGTGGAGCGTCTCGGGATCGTCTCCCTCGCGGACCTCGATGGCGCGCTGGAGGATGATCGCGCCGCTGTCGACGCCCTCGTCCACGAAGAACACGGTCACGCCGGCGACCTTGGCGCCGTAGTCGATCGCCTGCTCGATCGCGCGCAGCCCGGGGAAGGCGGGCAGGAGCGACGGGTGGACGTTGATGACCCGCTGCGGGAAGCGGCGCAGGAACTCGGCGGAGCAGAGCTGCATGTAGCCGGCGAGGACGACGAGCTCGACGCCGTGCTCCCGCAGCCAGCCCGCCATCGCACCGTCGCGGTCCTCGCGCGACGAAAAG
>DASVRH010000095.1:0-10098 GCA_036388715.1 Solirubrobacteraceae bacterium
TGGGGCTCGCTGACGCCGGGCCACCCCGAGCGCGACCGCGTCCACGTGACGCCGGGCGTCGAGGTCACGACCGGGCCGCTCGGGCAGGGCTTCGGCAACGGCGTCGGCCTCGCCATCGCCGAGCGCTTCCTGCGCGAGCGCTACGGCGCCGAGGTGATGGACCACCACATCTACGCGATCGTCTCAGACGGCGACCTCATGGAGGGCATCGCGTCCGAGGCGGCGTCGCTTGCCGGCGAGCTCGGCCTCGGGCGGCTCGTCTACCTCTACGACGACAACGACGTCACGCTCGACGGCCCGGCCGAGTGGTCGTTCAGCCGCGAGGACCGGGTCGCGCGCTTCGAGGCCTACGGCTGGCACGTCCAGCGCCTGCCCGACGTCAACGACCTCGAGGCGCTGCGCGCCGCGATCGAGGAGGCGCGCTCGGTCGAGGACCGCCCGTCGCTCATCGACATCAAGACGATCATCGGCTGGCCGGCGCCGAACCAGGGCACGAGCGACGTGCACGGCAAGGCGCTCGGCGAGGAGAACGTGCGGATCGTCAAGGAGCGGCTGGGGTGGGACCCCGACCAGTCGTTCCAGGTGCCCGACGGCGTCTACGACGCGTTCGCGCCCGAGCGCGGCGAGCGCGCGCAGGCCGAGTGGCGGGAGCGCTTCGACGCGTGGCGGTCCGACAACGCCGAGCTGGCCGCGGAGTGGGACGCGGCGTGGAGCGGCCGGCCGGCGAAGCCGCTCGAGCTGCCGTCGTTCGACGTCGGCGACAGCCTCGCCACGCGCGGCGCCGGCGGCAAGGTCATGGCCGCGTTCGAGCCCGCCGTCCCGACGATGGTCGGCGGCGCGGCGGACCTGTCGGAGTCGACGAAGACCGAGTTCCCGCAGTCGGGGCGCTACACCCGCGAGCGCGCCGACCGCAACGTGTACTTCGGCGTGCGCGAGCACGGCATGGGCGGGGCCGTCAACGGCATGGCCGCCCACGGCGGGATCGTGCGGCCGTACGGCTCGACGTTCCTGCAGTTCGCCGACTACATGCGCGCGTCGATCCGGCTCTCGGCGCTCATGGGGCTGAACACGGCGTGGGTCTTCACGCACGACTCCGTCGCGCTCGGCGAGGACGGCCCGACGCACCAGCCCGTCGAACACGTCATGGCGCTGCGCGCGATCCCCGGCCTGACCGTGCTGCGCCCCGCCGACGCGGCGGAGACCGCCGAGGCGTGGAGGGTGATCCTCGAGGACCTCGACGGGCCCGCGGTGATGGCGCTGTCGCGGCAGAACCTCCCGGTGCTCGAGAACACGGGCGCCGGCGTCGCCCGCGGCGCCTACGTCATCCGGCCCGGCGACGACGCGTGCCTGGTGGCCACCGGCGGCGAGGTGATCGTCGCGGTCGAGGCGGCCGAGGCGCTCGCCGGCGACGGCGTCAGCGCGCGCGTCGTCTCCATGCCGAGCTGGGAGCTCTTCGAGGCCCAGGACGACGCGTACCGCGCCGAGACGCTGCCGCCCGGCCTGCCGACGGTGTCGGTCGAGGCCGGGGTCTCGCTCGGCTGGTCGCGCTACGCGCAGGCCCACGTCGCGATCGACCGCTTCGGCGCGTCGGCGCCGGGCACCGAGACGCTGCGGCGCCTCGGCATCACGCCCGAGGCCGCCGCCGACGCGGTCCGGTCCCTGCTCGGCCGCTAGAGCAGCTCCTCCGCGCCGTCGGCGACGGTGACGTGGATGGCCGCCGGCTCGCGGACCCACGCGATGAGGTTCAGCGCCTGGAGGCGGTCGAGCATGAACTGGAACGCGAGCGCCTGCTCGCGCGAGGCGTAGCGGCGCTCGACGTCGAAGGCCCAGCCCGTCGTGTGCAGCGAGTAGCCGTGCGTGGCCTCGCTGTTGCGCCGCGTGAGCAGCCGCTGGTAGCCCTCGTCCCGGACGGTGCTCGTCAGCAGCAGCGGCTCGTCCTTCGAGATCGCCTTCACCCCGTTGCCGACGTAGAGCAGCAGCGCGAGCGCGGCCGGGCGCAGGCCGCGGTAGAGCGACGCGTCGACCTGCTGGCGTTCGGCGAGCTCGCCCATCCGCCGGTCGATCCGGATGCCCGCCTCGCCGAGCCGCTCGGCGGGGAGCTTCAGCAGCTCGCCGTCGTCGTACGCCGTCTCGACCGCCTCGGGCTCGGCGAAGCGCTCGGTCTCGCCCGGCCTGTGGAGGACCTCCTCGGCCGAGTTCTTGTTGCCGTGCAGCTCGGCCAGCTCGGTCAGCTGCTCGGGGTCCTCGCGGTAGAGCCGCATGATCTCCTGCGCGGCCCTGACCCGCCAGAGGTAGGTGGAGGAGTCGTCGCCCAGCGAGGCCAGCTTGTCCCACGCCTCCGGGTGGCGCAGCGGGCTCGAGTCAAAGAACACCTCGGCGTACGGCGTGTCCTCCTCGGCGCCGAACGCGGAGAGGACGCTCTGCAGGTTGCCGACGCCCATGTGGTACGAGGCGACGGCCATGTCGTCGCGGTCGCCGAGCTCGCCCTTGGCGAAGTCGAGGTAGCGGGCGGTGGCGGCGAGCGACTTCGCCGGGTCGTAGCGCTCGTCGACGCGCCGGCGCTCGGCCCGGAGGCGCTCGAGCCGCGCGCCCTGGCCCTTGCGGGCGGCCTTCGCCATCTTCTTCGTGATCGCGCGGCTGGCGGCGACGTCGACGCGCATGTCGAGCAGGTTCGCGCCGGTCTCGGCGAGGATCTGGGTCAGGCCGACGGCGTCCTCGGTCCCGCCCGCCATCGCGTCGGGCCCTCCCGCGCTCTCCAGCAGGACGATCCCCTCGATGACGTCCGGGTCGTGGTCGCCCGCGACGTCCTCGATCAGCCCGCGGTAGCGCGCGACGCGCTCGGCGCTGGCGATCGCGCCGCCCGGGCTCTTGGCGTAGAGGACGTGGCTGAGGCCGGCCGCGGCACGCCGCTCGAAGTCCTCGCGGCGGCCGGGGTCGTAGGCGAACGGGTCGTCCTCGCCGGCCGACTCGGGCAGCACCGCGGAAGGCCGCTTGTCGTCGCCGCCGCTGACCAGCGCGGCGGCCGCCCACGCGGCCAGGACGAGCACGACGACGAGGGCGACCGAGCGGGAGGTGGCCGAGCGCGTCACGCGCCCTAGGGTGGCAGCCGCCTTCGGCTAGAGGATCCTGACCGGCGTGCCGATCGGCATCTTCCGCGCCAGGCGGCGGATCGCGCCGTTCGGGACGCGCACGCAGCCGTGCGAGACGCGGCCGGGCAGCAGCCCGGGCTCGTCGGTGCCGTGGATCCCGATCACGCCGCCGCCGGGCCATTCGCTGAGGACCGAGTACGCGGCGGTGCCGAACGCGACGGGCCCGTAGACGCCGCCCATCCCGCGCAGCCGCGACCGGACCCAGAAGCGGCCGGCCGGGGTCGGGGTCGACGGGGCGCCGACGCCGATGCGCGAGCTCCACACCTTCTGGCCCTTGCGGAACAGCGTCGCCCGCAGGGTGCGGCGGTTGACCAGCAGCCGCGTGCGCACGAGGTGCAGGGGGCCGAGCGACGAGCGCCGGACCCAGCCCTTCGTGCCGTTCGGCCGCTGCGGGACGCGGATCCTGACCCACTCGACCCCGTCGACCTCGCGCGAGCTGAGCGCGAGGTAGACCTCGGGGAGGCCGTCCTCGTTGCGGAAGCGCAGGCGCGCGACGCCGCGGCTCGCGCCGCTCGGCGCGGCGTGGACCGGGCCCAGCTGGGCGGGCGTCGCCCAGCGGGTCGTGGTCCGCTCGTCGGAGAGCCGCTCGTCGGCCTGCGCCGCGCCGGCGCCCATGGCGGGCACCAGCGCGACGGCGAGGGCGAGCGGTGCCAGGCCGCGTCGCATCACCCGGTGAACTGCGGGCGGACGACGCGCTGCAGGCAGCGCAGGGCGGAGGCGCGCAGGGTCTTCGTCGTGCGGGTCGCCCCGTTGACGTAGCGGACCTTCGCGCGGATGCGGTGGACGTCGCTGGTGACCGGGATGAGCACGGACACGTTGCGCCGGCCCTTCTTCGTGGCGACCTTCCTGCCGTTGACGAAGAACGTCACCGAGCGCATGCCGCGGCCCTTGACCGCGACGCGGAACGTGCGGGTCACGCACGAGCGCGGGGCGGCCAGCCGCGACGCGGCGGCGATCCTCGCCGTCGGCGCCGACTGCGACTTCGCGGCGGCCTTGCCGGCCGGCGTGATCGGGCCGGCCTGCGGCAGCGGCCCCGGCTGCGGGACGGTCACGTTGATCGCGGGGACGTCCGGCGTGCCCGGCTTCGGGTCGGGCTTCGGGTCGGGGTCGGGGGTGGGCTCGGTCCCGCTCGGGGGATCGGGGTCCGGGTCCGGCTGCGGGTCGGGATCGGGGTCCGGGTCGGGGTCCGGCGGCGGAGGCGCGTCGGGCCCGTCGCAGAACTCGATGTGGCTGAGCCCGAAGGTCGTCTGGTTGTTCGGGTTGACCGGAGCGACGAGGTCGGTGTCGCCGAGCGAACCGGGCACGTACTTGTAGACGTTGCCGTCCTCACCACCCTTGACGATGACCGCGTCGACGGCCTTCGACGACGTCCAGTCGAACGACAGGCCGTTGATGTCGATGTCGATGTCGTAGCCGTTCTCGGAGAAGTGGCCGCCGTTGGCGCCGTCGTCCTTGAGGATCGAGGTCCACCCCGCGCCGAGCTCCTCGCACTTCGGGTTGTCGACGTAGTGCTCGGGCGCGACCGACGCGGCCGAGGCGCCGGCCGGCAGCGCCATCGCCGCGAGCAGGGCGCCCAGCACGGCGGGGCGGAGGAAGGGGTTGGTACAGGGGGACATTGGGGCTCCTGGGGAGGGGGCGTGTGGCTTGGTACGAAGACCGTGCCTTAGCCCCGGAACCCGGACAAGGGGGTCCCACCCTGATCTTTCGTCGGGCTACCCCTAGGGTGCCCGCCCCGCTTGCCTAGGGGATTCGGGCGGCCCGCCAGGCCAGCGCACCGGTGTCGCAGCTCGCGCCGTCGAGCTCGCCCTGCACCCGCAGCGTCCCGCGCAGCCCGCCGTCGCGGCCGTAGCGGCCGGTCATGCGGAAGGTCACGCTCTCGACCGATCCCTCGCGGGTGAAGAGCTGCTGCGTCCCACGCACGCGGAACGCGCCCTTGCGCGACGGGGTGATGGTGGGGACGAAGACGATGCGCTGCAGGTTCTGGCAGCGGGAGCGGTACAGGAAGGCCATCTCCTCGATGCGCCCGCTGCGCCGGACGTCAGCGACGAGCGGGTAGGCGTTGACGACGCCGAGGTACGTGCCGCCGCGCTTCGGCTTGCGCGCGCGGCCCTCGCCCGCGGTCTTCGGCACGCCCGCGACGCTGAACTCCACGACGCCTGTGTCGCACTGCGCCACCTGCTCGCCCGTCTGCACGTCGGTGAAGGTCGAGCGGAGGCGGAAGAACCCGTCGGCGGTGCCGTCCGGCGCCAGGGCGAGGTCGAGCGTCGCCTCGCCCTCCTCGCGTGCCTGCCGCCCGTCCGGCCCGACGGCCGTGTCGGCGATGGCCTTCCTCGCGGCGACCACGCCGTCCTCGTCGAACGCGACGTCGCGGAACGAGGCCGTCGCCTGGAGCGGGAGGTCGTAGCCCTCGCACTCCGCGCGCGCGTGGACCAGCGCATCCAGCTCGTCGGCGCCGGGCTTCACGAGCACGTAGGCGAGCGCGGGCTGCTCGCGCAGCGCCCCGCCGGTGTACGAGCCGGCCTTCACCCCGGCCGCCGGCACGGCCGCGGGCACCGCGAGGAGCAGTGCGGTGCCCGCGGCGAAGAGGACGAGCCGCCGCTGCCGCATGGCTAGCCCACCCCCGGCCGGACGCGCTGGGCGACGTTGCGCCGCCGCGACTGGGTGATCTGCGAGGTCACGGGCGTGCGCTTGCTGTTGGCCTTGCGGACCCGGTAGCGCATCCGCAGCGTCTCGGCCGGCATGCCCGACAGCCGCAGGCCGAACTGGTCGCCGCGGCGCTGGCCGCGCACCTTGATCCGCCCGATCTTGAACGTCCTGCCCGGCTTGCGGATGACCTTGCGCAGCGTGCGGCCCTTGGCCCGCCCGAGCACCTGCCCGCCGGAGAGGAACGCGATCTCCTGCGGCTCGATCTGGTCCTCGTCGTCGCCCCAGCTGACGTTCAGGTCGCACGTGCGGGCGTCGGCGATGAGCGGGACCTCCTGCTCCTCGATCGGGTCGTCCTCGGTGAGGACGTCCTCGTCGGAGTCGATGTCGACGTCGCAGTTGAGCGCCGAGTCGATCGTGTTCATCACGCGGATGACGTCCTCGGCCTTCACGTCGAGGAAGGCGCGGCCCTTCGTCTCGTCAGCGATGCGCAGCAGCCGCTCGCCGAAGGGCTCGTCCTCGCGGATGCCGATCCCGATGATGAACGTCGGCGGGCCGCCGGCGTGCGCGTCGAGGTAGCCGCCGGCGAGGTGCCCGCCGTCGGTGATGAAGATCCGCGCCTGCGCGGCCGGGTTGTCCTGCGCGGCGCTGGCGAACGCGTAGTTGTAGTTCGTGCCGCCGTTGTCGCCCTTGATGAACCCGCGCAGCTGGCCGAGCAGGAAGGGCTGGTTGGAGCCCGTGCCGCGCTCGAGGATCTGCTGGGGCGGGAACACCTGGTTGACGTAGGAGCCGAACTCCGTGGCGCCGACGACCTTGCCGACGTTGCGCGGCTTGGTGATCAAGAGCTCGATCGCGTCCTTGCGCAGCTCGTCGGGGTCCTTGCGGGTCATCGAGAACGAGTCGTCGACGATGATCTGGACGTTCGTCACCGCCTTGCAGCCGGCCGCCAGCTCCTCGGCGATGCCGGGGTCGGGCGGGGGCGGCGGCGTCGCGGGGGGCTTCGGGCCGAGGACGAGGTCGACCAGGCCGGACGAGCCGGCGTCCGACGAGCCGACGGCGAGGTCGCCCACCTTGTCGGCGTCGACGTCGCCGAGGCCGGCCACGGAGCGGACGCGCGCGCTCGGCGCCGCGCCGGCGATCCGGTAGCCGCGGTCCTGCAGGCCGGTGAGGTCGAGGTCCTGCTGCATCGCCGAACCGAAGAGGACGTAGGCGGCGCCCGCGTCGGCGCGGCTCAGCGGGTCGGCGTAGGGGGCGACGAAGGCCAGCTCGCGCAGCCCGTCGCCGTTGACGTCGTCGAGCGTGGTGATCGACGTGCCGAGGCCGTCGTTCGCCGTCGCGCCGTCGACGCGGAAGCCGGGCCTCGTGCCGCCGCCGTTGATGCGGATGGCGTCGGGCGACGCCTTGCCGCCGACGAAGTGGACCGAGCCCGAGTCGTCGCGCTTGTTGCGGTCCGCGCCGGGCGAGCCGATGCCGACGTCGGGCACGTCGTCGCCGGTGACGTCGCCGACGCCCTCGACGGTCAGCCCGAAGAGCTGGTCACGGTCGCCGCCGGCGATGGCGAAGCCGGCGTCGCCGAGCGCGTCGAGGTCCGTGCGCCCGCCGGCCGCCCGGCCGAAGACCACGTACGCCGCGCCGGGGCGGAAGCCGGGGCCGGTCGCGGCGGTCGGCGCGCCGACGAGGATCTCGCCGCGGCCGTCGCCGTTCATGTCGCCCACGCCCCCGACGCCCAGGCCGGCGCGCGCGCCGTCGGGCCCGTCGAGGCGGATGCCGGCGTCGCCGAGCTCGTCGAGGTTCACGGGGCCGGTCAGCGACTTCGCGAAGACGACGAACGCCGCGCCGGGGTCGGTGCGGTCGACGGCGTCGGCGCGCTCGGCGCCCACGACGACCTCGGGCCGCCCGTCGCCGTCCATGTCGGGGACCGAGCCGACCGCGGCGCCGGTGCGGTCGTCCGGGGTCTGCGTCGTCAGCGCGACGACGCCGGGGCCGGACGCGGCGTCGATCTCGCTGCCCGCCTCCCGGCGGCCGAACACGACGTACGCCGCGCCAGGGCGCGGCTCGGGCTCGCGGCCCTCGCGGATGTTCTCGCCGATGCCGTCGCCGTTGACGTCGACCGGGGCGCCGACGATCACGTCGGCCAGCCCGTCGCCGTTGACGTCGCCCGCCGGCGCGGCCGCGCTGCCCAGGCGGTCGCCTGGCTCGGCGCCGACGAGCTTGAAGCGCCGGGCCCCGGCGCTCAGGTTCTCGGGCAGGCCCTCGCGCGGGCCGAGGACGATGTACGCCGCCCCCGCGTCGGTGCGGCCGGGGTGGTCGTAGTTCGGGGCGCCGATCAGCAGATCGCTCGCGCCGTCGCCGTTGAAGTCGCCCGCGTTGGCGACGACCCAGCCCGCCCGGCTGCCGGAGCCCTCGCCCGCGATCGAGGCGTCGCGCTCCTCGGAGAGGTCGAGGGTGCCGTCGAGGGGCAGCTCGGCGGCCCCGGCGCCGGCCGGCGCGATCAGCGCGGCCGAGCAACATGCGACGCTTCCGATCAGGCGGATGACGTTCATGACCCCCAGCAACGGCCGAGCGCTAAGGAGGTTTCGGAGTCTCGAGGACGACCTCGTCATCGAGGGCGAGAACCTCGAGGTGCTGCCCACGCTGCCCGACGGCGCGTTCGATCTGATCTACATCGACCCGCCCTTCAACACCGGTCGCGACCAGGTGCGGGGCGAGCGTCGCTACAGCGACTCCGTCGAGGACTACCCGGCCTTCCTCCGGCCGCGCCTCGAGCACGCGCGGCGCCTGCTGGCCGAGCACGGGACGCTCTACGTGCACCTCGATCCGCGCGAGGCGCACTACGTCAAGGTGATGCTCGACGGGCTGTTCGGCCGCGAGTGCTTCCTCAACGAGATCATCTGGGCCTACGACTACGGCGCGCGGACGAAGCGCCGCTGGCCGCCCAAGCACGACACGATCCTCGTGTACGTCCGCGACCCGAAGCGCTACTGGTTCGACGTCGAGGCGGTCGAGCGCGAGCCGTACATGGCTCCCGGCCTGCAGAAGGACAAGGACCGCGTGGCGCGCGGCAAGACGCCGACGTCGGTCTGGTGGCACACGATCGTGCCGACGACCGGGCGCGAGAAGACCGGCTACCCCACGCAGAAGCCCGAGGGCGTCGTCCGGCGCATCGTCGCGGCGTCCTCGCGGCCGGGCGGGTGGTGCCTCGACTTCTTCGCCGGGTCGGGCACGCTCGGCGCCGTGTGCGCTGACCTCGGCCGCCACTACGTGCTGGTGGACTCCAATCCCGAGGCGATCAGCATCGCCCGCGCCCGTCTCGCCGCGCGCCCTGGCGCGTCGGCGCTCTAGGACGTCCGTCCGTTCTGACTCCTGATCAGGTGGCGTGCGCCGAACCTGTGGACGTGCGGCTCGTCACGATCCTCCTCGCGTCCCTGCTGGCCTGCCTCGCGGTCACCCCGCTCGCCTCGGCGGCGGACGTCGACGCGCAGGACCCCTCGCGCTGGGTGCGCGTCAAGGCCAACGACGGCGAGGTCAACCGCCTGACGCTCAGCCGCGCCGACAACGTCGTGACCGTCGCGGACGCCGGCGCCGACGTGCTGGCCGGGCCGGGCTGCGAGCAGGTCTCCTCGAACGAGGTCCGCTGCGCCATCACCGACGGCGAGCCGCGCGTCGACGCCTCGCTGGGCGACGGCGACGACGAGGCGACCGTGCTGGGCGCCCTGAGGGTCAAGCTCGACGGCGAGGCCGGCAACGACACGCTGAACGGCGGCGACGCCGACGACGCGCTCGATGGCGGCGACGGCGACGACCGCCTGGCCGGCGGCCCGGGCGCCGACAGCTACGAGGGCGAGGAGGGCAACGACACGCTCTACGCCCGCGACGGCGTCCGTGAGCACGTCTCCTGCGGCGGCGGCCAGGACGCCGGCGACGCCGACGTCGAGGATGACGTGACCGCCGACTGCGAGGCCGTCTCGAAGCCGCTCCCGCCGCCGTCGCTGATCGAGCCGGCGCCCGCGCCCGCGCCCGCTCCCATGCGGAGCGTCGCCGTCGGGGTCAAGGACGGCACCGTCCTCGCCCGCACCCCCGGCGCCCGGACCTTCGTCCCGCTCGACCCGAGCCGCCCCGTCCCGGTCGGCACCGTCTTCGACACCCGCAACGGCACGGTCACGCTGACCGCCGCGAGCGGCACGTCCGGCGCGACCCAGACGGCCGACTTCAAGGGCGGCCGCTTCTCGGTCGCGCAGACGGCCGGCGCGGCGATCACCGAGCTGCGGATGCAGGGCGGCAGCTACCTCGGCTGCCCGCGGCTGCG
>DASVRH010000096.1:0-2487 GCA_036388715.1 Solirubrobacteraceae bacterium
CGGGCCCGAGCAGCTCGTCGTCGCCCGCGCCGCCGGCCGCACGCTCGAAGTTCGAGACGACGTTGCCCTCGCCGAAGGACCCCGCCTCCTGCTGGGCGAAGGTGAGGTCGACGCGCACCGGCACCGGGCGGTCGTCGAAGCGGACCTCGTCGTTGCCCTCGCCGCCGTCGAGGCGGTCCGCGGTCGGAGCCGGCTCGCCCTCGATGATCACGTCGTCGCCCCCGCGGCCGTCCACGGCGTCGGCGCCGGGACCGGGGGTGAGGAAGTTTGCGGCGTCGCTGCCGGTCAGCGTGTCGGCGCCCTCGCCGCCGTACGCGGTGGCCGCGGCGAGCTCGTCGTCGCCGGCGTCGCCGTAGACCGTGTAGGCCGGCGCGACGACGCGGTCGTTCCCCGCCCCCGCCTGCACGGTGGCGTACGCGCCGCCGGGGCACGAGACGGAGCCGTCGTCGTTCTTCGTGCACGGCGCGCTCGTCTCCAGCGGCGCGGCGGCGTCGCGCACGACGACGAAGCCCGGCACCGCCTCGACGACGAGATCGTTGCGCTCGCCGACGTCGTCGCTGACCAGCATCGTCGGCGGAGCGCAGGCCATGTAGCGGCTGCACGACTCCTCCGGCGAGACGCCGGGGGCCTCGGTGCCGCCCGGGGTCCACGTCACCCGCGCCGCCCCGGCCGGCGCGGCCGACACGAGCGAGGCGAGGACGACGAAGCAGGCGAGCGCGGCGCGGGTCACTTCTTCTCCCGTTTCTCCAGCTCGCGCCCGAAGGCGTGCTCGACGGCCTGGCTCATCCGCAGGTGGAACACGGCGACGAGGGTCTCGGTTGCGAGCGGGCGCAGTCGCTCGACCGCCTCCTGCACGGCAGCCAGGTCCTTGTCCGCCCCCGACCGGTACGGCTTCCACACCTGCTCCATGAAGAGCCCGACGAACTCCCGCGCCACCCGGTCGGCCGAGCGCACGACCCGGTCGACGATGTCCAGGGCCTCCTCCGGGGGAACGCCGAACTCGCGCACGACCTCCCCGGCACGGAGCACGGTGGGCGAGAGGATCTCGTAGCGCCCGTCGCCCAGGGGAACCACGAGGCCGAGCTTCTCCGCCCTCGCCACGAGCTTGGGCTCGATCTCGGTCAATCCCCACTTCGACGCGAGCTCCCGCGCGTTGACGACCTCGGGCCGCTCGACCTCGAACGGCGCGAGCAGCGAACGGGCGAAGCCGAGCACCTGCTCGACCGCGCCGTCCTCGCGGCTCAGCAGGTGCTTGATCGCGGCGAGGTTGTAGCCGTTGGCCTGCAGCTCCTGGATCACCCGCAACCGCTCGACGTGCTCGGGCCCGTAGAAGCCGGTCCGGGCGCGAACCACCGGCGGCTGGAGCAGCCCGCGCGTCGCGTGCGAGCGGATGTTGCGGACGGTCATGCCCGTCTCGCGCGCCAGCTCGTCGATCGTCAGCTCAGCGTTCATCGTGTCGAGCGCCACGGAACGCATACTACGCGAACCAACGTGACGCCACATGGTGTAACGTTTGTCAACGTCATGGCTACTGAACCAATCACCTCGGTCGACGACGTCGAAAGACTGTCTCTCCCACAGGACGCGGAGACGCCGTTCTCGCTGGAGCTCAACCAGGACCAGAAGGACATCCGCGACTGGGTCCACGGCTTCGCGGAGGGCGTCGTCCGCCCCGCCGCCTCCGAATGGGACGAGCGCGAGGAGACGCCCTGGCCCGTCATCCAGGAGGCCCAGAAGATCGGCCTCTACGGCTTCGAGGCCCTCGGCCAGTTCTTCGCCGACCCCACCGGCCTCACGCTCCCGATCGTCAACGAGGAGCTCTTCTGGGGCGACGCGGGCATCGGCATGGCGATCATGGGGACGTCGCTCGCGGTCGCCGGCATCTTCGCCTCCGGCACGCCGGAGCAGATGGGCGAGTGGATCCCGCAGTGCTTCGGCTCCGAGGACGACCCGAAGGTCGCCGCCTTCTGCGTCTCCGAGCCCGACGCGGGATCGGACGTCTCGTCGCTGCGCACCCTCGCCAAGTACGACGAGGCCAAGGACGAGTGGGTCATCAACGGCCAGAAGGCCTGGGCCACCAACGGCGGCATCGCCAACGTCCACGTCGTCGTCTGCTCGGTCGACCGCGAGCTCGGCGCGCGTGGCCAGGCCGCGTTCGTCATCCCGCCGAACACGCCGGGCTGCGAGCAGGGCGCCAAGGTCAAGAAGCACGGCCTGCGCGCGTCGCACACCGCCGACGTCCACCTCGACGACTGCCGCGTGCCCGGCTCGATGCTGCTCGGCGGCAAGGAGAAGCTCGACGAGCGGCTCGCCCGCGCCCGCGAGGGCAAGCGCGCCAAGTCCCAGGCCGCCATGGCCACCTTCGAGGCCAGCCGCCCCACGGTCGGCGCCCAGGCCATCGGCATCGCCCGCGCCGCGTACGAGTACTCGCTCGAGTACGCCAAGGAGCGCGTGCAGTTCGGCCGCCCGATCATCCAGAACCAGGCG
>DASVRH010000097.1:0-6454 GCA_036388715.1 Solirubrobacteraceae bacterium
TGCGACTGGAAGGCGTTGACCTCGATCGCCCCGACGTTGTTGAAGTTGTTGAGGATGTGGATGTCGGGATCGCCGCCGGCGTGGGCGATCGTCGCGTTGAAGTAGTCCCAGCCCTCGGGGTCGTCGGAGGCCATCGAGCCGACGAGCGCGAGCTGCACCTCGGGCATCCGCTCCTTGACGAGGCGGTAGGCGTCGATGACGCCGAGCGGGTCCTTCCACGGGTCGAAGCGCGAGACCTGGCAGAGCAGCGGCCGGTCGACGTCGATGCCGAACTGCTGGCAGACGTACGACGCGTCCTCGGGCGACAGCGCCATGTTCTTCGGCGCGAGCGGGTCGATCGCCGGCGGCACGATGTTGACCTTGCCGCCCATCCCCTCGGGGACGTAGGTCTCGACGTGGAAGAGCGACTGCGGGTACTCGCGGATGTACGGCAGCAGCTGGGCGATCGTCGCCGGGTTGGGCGTCGAGACGTCGATGTGGCAGCGCCAGACCCACGTGCGCGCCTTGTCGCCGACGAGCTGGTACATCGCCGCGGGCTGGGGGTCGTGGACGATGCACACGTCCCAGCCGCCGGACAGCTCGCGGGAGTTCATCTCGTTGTAGCGCTTCCAGACGTCCCACTGCTCCGGCGAGAGGTCCTCCGGGGCGCCCTGGAGCGCGTTGTGCATCAGCTTCGTCGCGTTGAAGAACTCCTCGCGCCCGTAGATGACCTGCCACTCGCAGTCCAGGCCGACGTCCTTCATCAGCGGGATCAGCGTGTAGAGGATCTCGGCGACGCCGCCCCCGAACGCGGTCGCCGAGAGATGCAGGACGCGGGCGCCCTTCAGGGGTTCGACCAGCTCCCTGATCTCCTCGATCAGTTCGCGGCCGACGATGTGCTGGTAGTCGGCCAGCGTCTTGCTGCCGACGGCGACGGGCTGGAGCATCGGGACTCCTAACGCTACTGGTAGTCCGGAGTGTCGGTCAGCCGGCGGATGCCTTGATCCACGGCGGCGACCAGCTTGCCGTGCAGGACGGCGTTCGCGGCCCCCACGCAGGACATCTGGTGCTCGGGCCCGGAGCCGAGCAGCGGACGCTCGTCGAGGGGCTCGCCGCGGGCGTCGGTGATGACCGCGCCGCCCTCCACGAGGCACAGCCAGGCGGCCGCGAGGTCGTACGGCGTGTTGTTGAGGATCCCGCCGCGGCCGACGGCGCGGAACCGCTCGGCCATGCCCGGGACCTCCTCGACGATCCGCGGCGACGGCTCGACGTAGGCGTCGAGCTGGCCGGTGAGGATGCGGGTCGCGTCGTAGGTCGCCGAGCCGAGGTCGAACGTGCCGCCCCACGTCGAGGACGCGTCGAGCAGGTCGCCGAGGACCTCGACCACGGCGCGGGACGGGCGGCCGCGCAGGCCGTAGGCCCAGAACATCCGCTCGACGTCCTCGTTGGGCGACAGCCGCGCCGGCACCGTCGACTCGAGCCCGCCGCCGCGGCGGGCGACGAACCGGTGGCCCGACTTGATCTCGACGATCGCCGCCTCGAAGACGTCCTTCATCCGCTGCCCCTCGGCGAGCGCCACCGAGACGCACGCCGCCTCGAAGCCCGCCATCGCCGGCCGGGTGCCGTCGATCGGGTCGACGATGAGCACGTGGTCGCCCGTGCCGACGAGGCCGCGGTCCTCCGAGTAGAAGGCCACGCCCGGGGCGTTGGCGGCCACCCACTCCTCGAGGTGCTCCTCGGCGCGGGCGTCGATCGCGAACGTCGCGTCGCCGCCGGGCGCCGTGCCCTCCCGCACGCGACCCGCGTGCGAGCCCAGCTCGGGCAGGACGACCTCCCGCAGCGAGAGCGCGAGGTCCAGGACGAGAGGCGGCACTACGGGCGGTCGACCTGCTCGGGGCGCTCGGCGAGCTCGACCTCGATCTCCCTGCGCTCGCCGTCGCGCACCACCTCGAGCGTCACCGTCTCGCCGACCCGCTTGTTGCCGATGATGATCCCGAGGTCGTTCTCGTCGTCGACCTCGCGGCCGTCGATCTTCGTCACGACGTCGCCGCCCGGGATGACGTCGCGCGCCTGGAAGCGCTCCTCGCCCTTGCCGGCCTGGACGCCCGCCTTCTCGGCCGGCCCGCCGTCGGCGACCTCCTGGACCCACGCGCCGTGGTCGACGCCCAGGTCGAAGCGCTCGGCGATCTGCGGGTACACGGGCGTGGTCGTCACGCCGAGGTAGGCGTAGCGGACCTCGCCGTTGCGCTTGATGTCCTCGATCGAGCGGCGCACGTTGTCGACGGGGATCGCGTAGCCGACGCCCTCGCCGCCGCCGCTGCGCGTCCGGATCTGGGCGTTGATGCCGATGACGGCGCCGGCGGCGTCGATGAGCGGGCCGCCGGAGTTGCCCTGGTTGATGGCGGCGTCGGTCTGCACCGCGCCGAGCGTGGCGAAGCCGGTGAGCGAGTCGATCGCGCGGTCGGTGGCCGAGACGACGCCGACCGACAGCGACTGCTCCTCGCCGAACGGGCTGCCGATCGCCGCGACGGGGTCGCCGACCTTCACCTGCCCGCTGCGGCCGAGCGGCAGCGGGCGGATGGTCAGGCCGGAGCGGTCCTTCAGCTTCAGCAGCGCGACGTCGGCGTTGGGGTCGAACCCGACGATCTCGGCGGGCACCTGGTTGTCGTCGGCGAACTTCACGTAGACCTCCTTGGCCTTCGTGATGTCGCGGCCCTCGCCCTGGGTGACGACGTGGGCGTTCGTCGCGATCTCGCCCTCCTCGTCGACGACGAAGCCCGAGCCGAGGCCGCCGCGGGGATCGCCGTCCTCGTCGGGCGGGTCCTCCTCGTCGGGGCCGAGCAGGCCGCCGCCCCCGGACTCCTCGCCGAAGACGCTGATGATCGTCACGACGCCGGGGCTGGCCCGGCGGTAGATCGAGCGGGCGTCGAAGCGGCCCTCGTCGCCCTGCTGCTCGACGACCTCGACGCGCGTGGTCCGCTCGACGGTGTCGGCCGCTGGGAGCGTGCCCCCGCGCCGGTCGCCCTCGTCGTCGCCGCCGCACGCGGCGAGCGCCGTCGCCGCGACGGCGGCGAGCACGGCTGGGCGCACGCGGCTCATCGCGCCGGCAGCTCGAGCGTGAAGGTGGTTCCGCCGGCGAGCGCCTCGACCGAGAGGCGGCCCTCCATGCGCTCGGCCAGCTCGCGGGCGATCGCCAGTCCGAGGCCGGAGCCCTGGTTGTCGCCCGCGCTGTAGAACGGCTCGAAGAGGCGCTCGACCGATTGGCGCTTGATCCCCTGGCCGAAGTCCCGCACCGAGAGGCGCAGCCGGCCGTCGTCGCGGTTCGCGGTCACGACCATGTCCGTCCCTGGCGGCGTGTGCGCGAGCGCATTGTCGATGAGGATACGAAGGATCTGGGCCACCCGTTCGGGGTCGATGACCGCTTCGACGTGCCTGCCCGGCACGCGCAGGTCGATCTTCGAGTGGTGACGCGCCAGGGCGGGCCCGAACTCGCTCGTCACGGCGCGTGTCAGGACCTCGAGGTCCGTCGGCTCGGGCCGCAGCTCGAGCGACCCGGCCTCGAGCTTCGAGAGGTCGAGCAGGTCGGTGGCCAGCTTGCCGAGCCGGCCGACCTGGTCGCGCAGCTGGGTGAGGAACTGGTCGCGCGTCTCGGGGTCGAGGTCCTCGTCCTGGAGCAGCTCGAGGAACCCGCCGAGCGAGAAGATCGGCGTCCGCAGCTCGTGCGAGGCGGTGGCGATGAAGCGCTTGCGCGCGTCGTCGAGCTGGGCGAGCTGGCGCTGCATGTCGTCGAGCGCGACCGTGAGCTGGCCCAGCTCGTCGTCGCGGTCGATCCGGAAGCGCACCGAGCGCTCGCCCGCGGCCACCCGGCGGGCGGTGCGCTCGAGCACCTTGATCCGCCGGGCCAGCCGCGAGGCGAGCAGCAGGCCGGCCACGAGCGCGAGCAGCAGCGCGATCCCGCCCGACAGGAGGATCCGGTCGCGCACGAGGTCGACGTTCGCCTCGACGTCGCTCAGCGGCGCGGAGAAGACGATCACCTGCTCGACGTCCGGCCCGCGCGTGACCGGGAACGCCGCTTCGGCCAGCCGGCCGTCGACGCTCGTCTCCGTGCCGGTGGCGATCCGCCGCCTGCGCGCCGCCTCGGCGGCCACGGCGAACTGGAGGTCGCCCGTCTCCCCGATCGAGTCGGCCACCGCCTGGGTCTGGAGCCCGAGGCTGCCGCGCCCGACGCGCAGCACGGTCACGCGCGCGCTGGCGCGGTCGCCGACGCGCTGCACCACGCGGCGCAGGTCCTCGATCGGGTCGTCGCGCGCGGCGATGATGGGGTCGGAGAAGTCGCGCGCGTCGGCGGCGAGGCTCTCGAGCTTCTGGTCCTCGAGGTTCTCCTCCAGCGACGGCGCGACGTACACGTAGACGAACCCGACCGCCGCGACCGCCACGGCGAAGACGAGCAGCGCGAGGCGGGTGCGGATGAGCCGGAGGGCCACTCAGTCTTCGGTGTCGCGGAACCGGTAGCCGACGCCCCGCACCGTGAAGAGGTACTCCGGGTCCTTGGCTTCCTGCTCGATCTTCTCGCGCAGGTGGCGGATGTGCACGTCGATCGTCCGCGGGTCGCGGAACGCCGAGTCGCCCCAGATCCGCGTCAGCAGCATCTCGCGCGTGAAGACGCGGCCGGGGTTGCACGCCAGCGCCTTGAGGATCTCGAACTCGACGTAGGTGGCCTGGACGTCCTCGCCGCGCACGCGCACGGTGCGCCGCGCGAAGTCGATCCGCAGCTCGCCGACCTCGAGCGGCTCGTCGTCGTTGAGCTCCTGGTTGCGCTGGGCCCAGGAGGACCGCCGCAGGGCCGCCTTGACCCGGGAGCGGAACTCCCGCAGCGAGAACGGCTTGGTGATGTAGTCGTCGGCGCCCAGCTCGAGGCCGACGACCTTGTCGACCTCCTCGGCGCGGGCGGTGAGCATGATGATCGGGACGGTGCTCTTGGCCCGCAGCCGGCGGCACACCTCGAGCCCGTCGATGCGGGGCATCATCACGTCGAGGACGACGAGGTCGTACTGCCCGTCGTCGAAGCGCGAGAGGGCCTCGCGGCCGTCCGAGCAGCACACCACGTCGTAGCCGTCCTTCTGGAGCGGATAGGAGAGCAGCGTCTGGATGGCGCGCTCGTCGTCGACGAGCAGGATGCGGGGTGAGCGTTCGGCCATGTGTCCGATCTGCTCATATGGTGACAACCGCCCTGATGCTGGACGTCCGCATCTACCGAACCGCGTTCGTCCCGGTCCTCCTCGCGGTCGTCGTCGTGGCGTTCTCGCTCGCCGAGCGCCCGCGGCCGATCGGCACGACGCTCGCCCCCGACGCCTTCGACGGCCGCCGTGCCATGACGACGCTCGCCGAGCTCGAGCGCGAGTTCCCCGACCGCCGCCCCGGCTCGCTCGGCGACGACGCGGTGGCGGCGCTGGTCGAGGAGCGGCTGCGCTTCCCCAACCCCGAGACGCCGCGCCGGGAGCGCGTCACCCCGGCGTTCGAGACCAGCACCCGCGTGCGCGACGGCCAGACCATCGACGGCGAGACCGGGCTGCTGACGGTGCTCGGCGAGCGGACCGGCCGCGAGCAGCGGCGGATCGTGGTCGTCGCCGAGCGCGACGCCGCCGACGCCCCGTCGCTCGGGCGGCTGACCGCGACCGCGGCGCTGCTCGAGCTCGCGCGCGTGTACGAGGGTCGCCGCACGCGGCGCACGCTGACCCTGGTCTCGACGAGCGGCGGCAGCGGCGGCGCCGCCGGGATCCGCCGGCTCGCCCAGGAGCTGCCCGGGCCGATCGACGCCGTCATCGTGCTCGGCGACCTGGGAAGCGAGTCCGAGGTGGACCTCCCGGTCGTCGTGCCGTGGTCCGAGCAGGGCGGCCTCGCGCCGCTGCGCCTGCGCCGCACGGTCGAGCAGGCGGTCGAGCTCGAGACGACGGTGGACGACCCGGGCTCGCCGCGCGCGCTGGCCCAGTTCTTCCGCCAGGCGGTGCCGCTGACCCTCACCGGGCAGGGCGCGCTGGGCGCCGAGGGCGTCTCGGCGGTGACGCTCTCGCTGACCGGCGAGCGCGGGCCCACGCCGGGCGCGGGCGTCTCGCGTGCCCGCCTCCAGGACTTCGGCCGCGCCGCCCTGCGGTCGATCAGCGCGCTCGACAACGGCCCCGACGTCCCGGCCGGGCCGCGCGAGTACGTCGCCTTCCAGCGGCGGATCATCCCGGTCTGGGGCGTGCGCCTGCTCGGCGCGATGCTGCTCTTCCCGCTTCTGATCGCGGCCGTCGACGGGCTGGCCCGCGTGCGCCGCCGCGGCTCGCCGGTGGCGCCGTGGCTGCGCTGGCTGGTCGCGTGCTCGCTCCCGTTCCTGCTCGCCGCGTTCTTCGCCCGCCTGCTCGGCGCGACCGACGTGCTGCCCGCCCTGCCCGGCCCCGTCGACCCCGAGGCCGAGCCCGTCGACGCGGGTGGC
>DASVRH010000098.1:0-2316 GCA_036388715.1 Solirubrobacteraceae bacterium
CCAGATCTCGATCTCCGCCCGCGGCATCACCTCGTTCTCCGCTCAGGCGGTCAGTCAGGAGGACGCCGGCTTCGCGATCGACAACCTCGGCTTCGGCCGGTGACGGCCCGGGGATCTCAGCCGAGGCAGTGCGGGATGCCGTAGCGGCCGAAGCGCTCCGCGCCGGACGCCTGGATGGCGCTCGCCTGGCCGCTGACGCGCTGGGCGACGACCTGCATCTCGGCGGGCGTCCCGGCGGCGCCGGCGTCGGCGGCCGCCCGCTTGAGCACGGCCGTGCCACGCGCGTTGTAGGCGGCGAAGTCCTTGGCGAAGCCCTTGAAGCGCTTCGGGGTGTCGAGCTTGGCGAACTTCGCGTCGTAGACCGCGCTGACGGCGGCGCCGTCGGCGAGGAGCTTGGCGAAGGTCCCGGGCGCCGGCGTGCTCGGCAGGTCGATCTCGGCGTCGGCCTGCTGGCACAGCCGGTCGACGGACTTGAAGTACGCGTTGGTCGGCTTCTGGACGATCAGCGCGTCGAGGCCGAGGGCGTCGGCGACGGCCTGGTCGATGCTGGCGGTGTCCGTGTAGCCGGTGAGCAGCGTCGCCCGGCGCTTGCCGTCGACGACGACGACGCTCGGGGACTGCGCGACGTCGACGCCCTGGGCGATCGCCGCGTAGCGGGAGATGCGGGCGACGTCGGCGACGTGGACGACGACGCGGTTCCCGTAGCTCTTGATGTCGCGCAGCTCGGCGCGGACGGCGCGGTCGTCGGCCGCCTTCGGGTTCCAGAAGAGCAGGACGAGGACCTTGTTCGCCTCGACCGCCCGTGCGACGGGCTTCGGGAGGCCCTTCGTGTCGACCTCGCCCTCGATCGGCTTCGCGGTCGTCTCCGGCACGGCGCCCGCGGCGGCGGTGGTGCCGGGCGCCGTGGCCGTGGCGGGCGTCTCACCCGCGGCGGCGGCGCCGGCGGCCTCCGCGGTCGCGGCGGCGTCCTGCGCGCCCTGGACGACCTGTCCCGGCGCGGAGGCCGGCGTCGAGGCGGCGGCCGGCGTGGCGACCGGCGCGGGCGCGGCCGTCTCGGCCCCTCCCGGACGCAGGACGAGCATGTAGACGGCCAGGAAGAGCACCGAGCCGATGAGGAGGAAGCGCAGCGGGGGCGAGATCTGGCTCATGTCCCGATGGTCATCGGCACATGGGCGCGTGCCCCTTAGGACCTGCGGACGATCCCGAGCTCCTTGAGCTGCTCGTCGTCCACCGGCGCCGGCGCCCCGGTCAGCGGGTCCGACCCGCTGGCGGTCTTCGGGAAGGCGATGACGTCGCGGATCGACGGCTCGCCGGCGATGATCGCCACGACCCGGTCCAGGCCGAGGGCGATGCCGCCGTGGGGCGGCGCGCCGTAGCGCAGCGCCTCGAGCAGGAAGCCGAAGCGCGCCTCGGCCTCCTCGGCGTCGATGCCCAGGGCGTCGAAGACCTGCTGCTGGACGTCCGGGCGATGGATGCGGATGGAGCCGCCGCCGATCTCCGTGCCGTCGAGGACGAGGTCGTAGGCGCGCGACTTCAGCTGCCCCGGGTCCGCCCAGTCGCCCGTCGGGGCGGTGAACGGGTGGTGCAGCGCGTCGTAGCGGCCGGCCGCCTCGTCGTGCTCGAACATCGGGAACTCGACGACCCAGAGGATCTGGTGGCCCCCGCCGGCCAGGCCCCAGCGGCGCGCGCACTCCAGGCGCAGCTCGCCCAGGACGGTGGCGGCGGTCTTCTCCTTGTCGGCGACGAGGAGCAGCAGGTCGCCCGGGGTGGCCCGCAGGGCGTTGGAGATCGCCACCCGCTCGTCCTCGCCGACCGGCTTGGCCGACGTGCGCTCCCAACCGCCGCCCTCCCCCACGACCGCCCAGACGAGGCCGCGGGCGCCGAAGCGCTTCGCGTGCTCGGTGTGCTCGTCGAGCTCGCGGCGCGTGACCTCGCGCCCGCCGGCGTTGAGCCCGCGCACGACGCCGCCGGACTCGAGCGCGCCCTTGAAGACCATGAAGTCCGTGCCGGCGACCGCCTCGGCGAGGTCGCGGATCTCGAGGCCGAAGCGCAGGTCCGGCCGGTCCGAGCCGAAGCGCAGGACCGCCTCGTCGTAGGTCATCCGCGGCCACGGCGTCGGCGCCACCTCGAAGCCCGCGTCGGCGAAGACGCGCGACATCACGGTCTCCATGAGCTCGATGACGTCGTCCTCCTCCACGAAGGAGAGCTCGACGTCGAGCTGGGTGAACTCCGGCTGGCGGTCGGCGCGCAGGTCCTCGTCGCGGAAGCAGCGGACGACCTGGTAGTAGCGCTCGAAGCCGGCCATCATCAGCAGCT
>DASVRH010000099.1:0-3424 GCA_036388715.1 Solirubrobacteraceae bacterium
GTTCGGCATGGACCTCGAGTTCACCGAGGGCATGCAGTTCGACAAGGGCTACATCTCGCCCTACATGGTCACCGACCAGGACCGCATGGAGGCCGTCCTCGAGGATCCGTACATCCTCATCGCCAACCAGAAGATCGGCTCGGTCCGGGACATCCTCCCGTTGCTCGAGGGCGTCATCCAGTCCGGCAAGTCGCTGCTGATCATCGCCGAGGACGTCGAGGGCGAGGCCCTCGCGACGCTCGTCGTGAACAAGCTGCGCGGCACCTTCACGGGCGTCGCGGTCAAGGCCCCGGGCTTCGGCGACCGCCGCAAGCGCATGCTCGAGGACATCGCGATCCTCTCCGGCGGCGAGGTCATCACCGAGGAGATGGGCCTCAAGCTCGAGAACACGCAGATCTCCCAGCTCGGCCGCGCCCGTCGCGTCGTCGTCGCGAAGGACACGACGACGATCGTCGACGGCAGCGGTGACGCGGAGTCCATCAAGGGCCGCATCAACCAGATCAAGACCGAGATCGAGAACACCGACTCGGACTTCGATCGCGAGAAGCTCCAGGAGCGCCTCGCCAAGCTCTCCGGCGGCGTCGCCGTCGTGAAGGTCGGCGCGGCCACCGAGACGGAGATGAAGGAGAAGAAGCACCGCGTGGAGGACGCCCTCCAGGCCACCCGCGCGGCGCTCGAGGAGGGCATCGTCCCGGGCGGCGGCGTGGCGCTGCTGCGCGCGGCCGAGGCGATCAACCTCGACGCGTTCGAGGACGACGAGAAGACGGGCGCGAAGATCGTGCTCCGCGCGCTCGAGGAGCCGCTGCGCCAGATCGCGCAGAACGCCGGCCTCGAGGGCTCGGTCGTCATCGCCGACATCCGTCGCGAGAAGGGCTCGAAGGGCCTGAACGCAGCGACTGGCGAGCTCGTCGACCTCGTGGCCGAGGGCGTCATCGACCCGGCCATGGTCACCCGCTCGGCGCTGCAGAACGCGGCGTCGATCGCCAAGAACATCCTCACGACCGAGGCGATCGTCGCCGAGGTGCCGGAGAAGGAAGGCGGCGGTGGCGGCATGCCCGACATGGGCGGCATGGGCGGCATGATGTAGCCCAGCGGCCTCTTCGCCGCAGTGCCTTTGGAGGGCCCGCTTCGGCGGGCCCTCCCTCGTTCCGGAGAGGGGTCGTCATAGGATCGGCGCCCGTGCGGAGGCTCCTCCCGGCCCTCGCGATGGGCCTCGGGCTCGCCGCGCTCCACGTCGTCTGGCTGGCCCGGTTCCGCTGGGGCTACGTCGTCGACTGGGACGAGGCCGCGTACCTCGCGATCGCGCTCGAGTTCCGCGACGCCCTGCTCGACGGGCCGCTCGAGTACGTCCGCGCGCAGGACGCCGGCGGCGCGCAGCCGCCGGTGGTCCCCACGTCGGCCCTCCCGCTCCTCCTCCTCTTCGGGCGCGGCGTCGACGCGGCGCTGGCGACCGTCGCGGTGTGGTCGGTGCTGCTCGTCGTCGCGACCTACGGCCTTGCGGCGCGGGTCGTCGCGCACCGCTGGGCGCTGCTCGCCGCGCTGTGCGTCGGCACGGCGCCCGTCGTCGCGGACTTCTCGCGCCTCTTCCACTTCGCCGTGCCGGCCGCGGCGCTGCTGACGAGCGCGCTGTGGGCGCTGGCCGCGTCGGACGGGCTGCGGCGGACGCGCGTGGTCGTCGTCGCCGGCGTCCTGCTCGCGCTGATGACGACGGCGCGGACGATGACGATCGCCTACGTCCCGGCCGTGCTCGCGGGCGCGGGGCTGCCGCTGCTCTGGGAGGACGCCGGGCGCCGCCTTCGCGCGCGCAACCTCGGCGTGCTCGCCGCGGTGACCGTCCTCGTCGCCGCGCTGTGGTGGGTGCCGAGCTGGGACGCGGTCTGGCCGTACCTCTCCAACACCGGCTACGGCGCGGAGGCGAGCGCGTACGGCCAGAGCTTCTCCGTCTTCTCGAGCGACTTCTGGACGCGCGACCTGCGCCAGACCGGCGTCGAGCTGCAGCTGCCGCTCGTCATCGCCCTGGTCGCGGGCCTCGCCGCCGGGCTGCCGCGGCTGCGCGCCGGCCTGCGCCGCCCGGAGGTCCTCCTCCTCGCCTGCGTCGTCGCGGGCGGCTGGCTGGCGCTCGCGAGCACCCGCAACCAGGGGACGGCGTTCGACCTGCCGTTGCTGCCGGCCCTGGTCGTCCTCGCCGTGGCGGGCGCGGCGCGCGCGCCGGGCCGCGGGCTGCGGACCGCGCTCGCCGTCGTCCTCGCCGGCGTGTGCGCGTGGAACGTGCTCCTGACCAACGGGATCGACGAGTCGCTGAGCGAGCCGCGGCTCGTCGGGACCGACGTGCGGATCGACGGGCGCGGCTTCATGCACCGCAAGTCGACGTTCCACGGCTACGGCCTCCAGGTCCCGCCGCAGCGGCTGCCCGAGGTGCACCGGCGCTGGGACGAGATGGCGGAAGAGATCGCGCGCTTCGTCGACGCCCGCGTGCCCGAGCCGCGGGTCGGCGTCGGGACCGGCGACTACTTCGTCACCGACACGCGCCTCCAGCTCGCGAGCGTCCTGCGCCTGCGCCGCCACCTCGTCACCGGCCTCGTGCGCGCCCCCGCCGACGTCGCGCGCTGGAACGTCCTCGTCACCGCCGACCCGCCGTTCCGCCCGTCCTACGTCGTCGACCGGGCCGCGCTCGAGGAGGCCGCCGCCGCGCAGGGCTTCGAGCGGGCGCGCGCGTTCACGGCTCCCGACGCGCGCGAGGTGGTGGTATGGGTGAGGCGATGAGGTGGCTCCTCCTCGCGATCCTCACCGCCGGGCTCGCCGTCGCCGCCCCCGCGGAGGGGGCCGCCCCGCGCTGCTTCGGCGCCGCCTCGCGCGACCACGTCCGCCCGTGCCGCAACCCGCGCCTGGACCGCATGGTCGTCCCCTCTCCGGGGCAGGCGCTGCGCCGCCCCAACGCACCCTGCGCGGTCCCGCGCCTGCGCTACCCGATGGTCTGCGAGTTCGGGGCGCCGGAGAGCAGCGCGCGGCGCCGGATCGCGCTCATCGGCGACAGCCACGCCGTCCACTGGCGCGCCGCGCTCGGCCCGGTGGCGAAGCAGCGGCGCTGGGCCGGGTTCTCGCTGAGCCGCAACGGCTGCCCGCTCTCGACCGCGCCGCCCGTCCTCGACCGCGGGCTCGGCGCGCAGTGCGTCCGCTGGCGCGCGGCCGTCGGCGCGTGGCTGCGAGAGCACCCCGGCGTCGACACCGTCTTCGTCTCCCAGCACCGCGTGCGCGTCCGCGGCGGGTGGGCGAAGGAGGTCGCCGGCTACCTCGACGCCTGGCGCGCGCTGCCGGCCTCGGTCGAGCACGTCGTGGTCATCCGCGACACGCCGGTCCGCCCGCCCGGGGTGCGCGCCTGCGTCGTCCGCGCGCGCAGGCGCCACGGCCCCGCGGGGCGGGTCTG
>DASVRH010000100.1:0-3310 GCA_036388715.1 Solirubrobacteraceae bacterium
CGGAAGTAGTAGTTGACGCCGACGAAGTCCGCCTTGTGCCCGAGCCCGGGCTGCCGCTCGCCCGGGTCGACGTCGCCGTCGGCGTTCTCGTCGACCACGCCGTCGACCGCGGCGTCGAGGAACAGGCGGTTGAAGAGGCGATCGGCGTTGGCGGCCGCGGCGACATCGGCCGCCGCCGTCGGGTCGGCCGGCGTGAAGGCGATCATGTTCTGCACGAGCCCGACCTGCGCCCGCCGGTCGTGGCGCTTGACCGCGTCGTAGGCGACGGCGTTCGCGCGCACGAGGTTGCGCACCGCCGTGATCGCCCCGTCGAACGAGAGCGCGCCCGGCGGGAAATAGCCCGCCACCACGCCAGGCACGTTGACGTAGCCGGACGCGGCGACGACGAGCGGCTCGTTGATCGGCGTCCACATGTCGACGAGCCCGCCGAGCTTCCAGGCGAGGTACGACGCGTACTTGCGGAACTCGCGCACCGTCGCGCCCGAGAGCCATCCGCGCGGGCGCGACCAGGAGGGGATCGGGTCGTCGGGGCCGACCGCGCCGAGCGCTTCGCGCGCGGCGATCGGGTCGTGGATCCACGTCGGCAGCGAGAAGTGGCTGAGCGTGACGTACGGCGTCATGCCCCGCGCCCGCACGCCGCGCAGCACCCGCGCGTAGTGCCTCAGCGCGCGCTTGTCGGCCAGGCGGTCGAGCTGCGCGAGCGACCGTGCGCCCGCGGTGGAGCGCGGGAACACGCGGCTCCATTCCACGCCCATCCGGAACACGTCGGAGCCGAGGCCGGCGGCGAGCCGGACGTCGCGGCGCCAGACGCGCCAGGAGCCCGGCCCGCGCTCGACGCGGTCGTCCGTCACCCGCCCGGCCGCGATGTTGTCGCGGTCGTGCGTCCAGACCCACCAGTCCGACCGCCGATCGGCGTTGGCCGGGGAGCCGCCGGCCTCGCTCTGGAACCCCGCGGTCGCCACGCCCCAGCGGAACCAGTCGGGGAACGCCTCCTGCGCCGAGGCCGTCGGGGCGAGGAGCAACGAGGCCAGGACGGCGAGCAGCGCGACGCGGAGCACCGCAGCTCAGCTCCCACCTCGGTCGCGCCACTTCACGATCGCGGTGATCACCCCGATCATCACGCCCATCGCGGCCAGCCCGAGGACGATCGTCACGCCGGGCGACTCGTCGTCGGTGACGTTGACGATCGCGCGGAAGACGATCGACGCCCCGAAGAAGACGACGAGCGTCCACATGACTGTGCGCTTGTCCACACGGCAACCGTAGTTGCCGCACCGAACGCATGAATCGCCGCCGCTCCGGGAAATGGTTTTAGCGGGGCTTTCACCACACGAGACAGGGGAGAACACTCAATGGCCACCGCTCCGCAGACCGCTTCGACCACCGCCGCCGGCGAGAGCTCGGGCAAGGCGACCGCCTCGCTCGTCCTCGGCATCTTCGGCCTGGTCCTCATCATCATCCCGATCGCCGGTCTCATCCTCGGCATCCTCGCCACCGCGTTCGGGTCGACCGCGAAGTCGGAGATCAAGCGCCGCGGGATGAGCGGCCTCGGCAAGGCGAACGCGGGCTTCGTCCTCGGCATCATCGCCATCGTCCTCTCCGTCGCCTTCTTCATCCTCGGCGTCGCGGCCCAGATGTAGCCACACCCCCGGTAGGACCGCTCCTGGACGCCTCGCCCGCTCAGGGCGGGGCGTCCAGCGTTTAAGCCTGCAAATGTCGTACATGCGTCCGGTTGCTTGACCGGTGCTCAAGTCGCAGGCACGCTGGTTCATGACGCGCTGGGCAGGATGCCCGGAGCGAAGACTCAGCGGTCGTCAAGGAGGACCTCACCATGCCGGTGCAGCTCGGGCGCGCGATGCGCGCCGCACTGCTCGTCGCCATCACGGCGGCGCTCATCGTCCCTTCCGCCGTCCTCGCCAAGCCCGGCAAGGACAAGGGGAAGGGGAACGACAAGAAGGACAACACGCCCGCCGTGTGCGAGCGCGACGCCAAGGGCCCGCAGTCGCCGGGCCTCGAGAAGAACGGCAAGACGCCGCCCGGCCAGGCGAAGAAGACGCCTGACACCAAGCCGTGCGACAAGGCGAAGGACGACGAGGGCGGCGAGCAGCAGCCGACCGCCGACGGCGCGCCCGCGCCGACGCCCGCGCCGGCCGAGGGGAGCGCCTCGTCGCAGAGCCCGACCGTCGTCGTGCTCCCGCCGTGCACCAGCAAGCGCTACTTCAAGATCACGCTCGGGCGGACCAAGAACGTCCGCCGCGCCCGCGTGCTCCTGAACGGCAAGCGCGTCGCGGTGACCCGCGGCAAGCGCAAGGTGACCGCCCGCATCGACCTGCGTCACCGCGTCAAGCGCACGTACGTCGTCCGCACGGTCGTCGTGTTCAAGAACCTGCGGATCAAGACCGGCACCCGCCGGTACCGCGTCTGCGGCGGTTAGACACCGGGGTCGAACCGCCGCAGCACGCGCGCGATGACGCGCGCGACCGCGACCACGTCGTCGACGAGCACCCGCTCGTCGACGGCGTGCGCGCGTTCCAGCCCCGGCGTCCCGAACATCACGGCCGGGATGCCGCGCTCGCTGAACAGGCGCATGTCGCTGCCGTAGGAGACGCCGACGAACGGCGGCGGCGCCCCGAGCTCCTCGGCCGCCGCGCTCTGCACGAGCCGGCACCACGGATGGTCGGCCGGCGTCGCGCCCGGCGCGAACTGGCCGCCGGTCCACGCGATCGACGCCTCCGGGCACGCCTCCGCCACGACGGCCTCGAGCGCCGCCCGGGCCTGCTCGACCGTCTCGCCGACGCGCACGCCGAGACGACCCTCGAACTCCAGCCGGTCGGGCACCGAGCTCGACCACTCGCCGGCGTGCACCCGGCCGATCGACAGCGGATAGGGGAGCGGGTGGTCGCGCAGCAGCGGCTCGGCGACGTCGGCGTTCAGCCGGCGCTCGTGCTCGGCCAGCGCGCGATGGACCTCGACGTAGCGGTCGATCGCCGAGACGCCCTCCAGCCGCACCGCCGCGTGCGCGCTGACACCGGGGACGACGCCGCTGAACGTCAGCGCGCCCGCCTGGGCGCACGCGACCGCGAACGCGGTCGGCTCGGGGATCAGCGCCGCGTCGAACGCGTCGTCGTCGCACAGCGCCGCGAACGTGCCGAGCCCGCCGTCCTCCTCGGAGGCGACGACCTGCACGACGACCTCGGGCGCCGGATCGTCGCGCACCGACGCCAGCGCGTGGAGCGCCGCGACGACACCGGCCTTCATGTCGACGCTGCCGCGGCCGTGGACGAACCCGCCGTCGACGTCGCCCGCCCAC
>DASVRH010000101.1:0-7064 GCA_036388715.1 Solirubrobacteraceae bacterium
CGTCGTGCTCGAGACGATCGAGCTGCTGCCCGCCGACGCGCGGGAGCGTCGCGTCGAGCTGACCGCGCTGTGCGCCGCGGTGGAGCACTGGCTCGGCAGCCACGAGGAGGCGCACGCGCGGCTCGTCCGCGCCTGGGAGGACCTGCCGGAGCGCACGGGCCCGGCCGCCGCGGCGCTCCAGATCGAGCTCTCGGTCGACGGCCTCTACACGATGGACTTCGAGCAGACGCTGACGATGGGCAGCGGCGCGGTGGCCGCGGCCCGCGCGCTCGGCGACACGCCGCTGCTCGCGTCCGCCCTGGCCGCGCTGTGCCTCGGCTGTGCCGCGGCGGGCGAGATCGCGGAGGCGCGCGAGCATCGCGCCGAGGCCGCGGCGGCGATCGACCGCCTCACGAACGCCGAGCTCGCCCCGCGCCTCGAGGCGCTCTCCTACCTCGCGTGGGCCGAGAACTACCTCGAGCGCTACGGCGAGGCGATCGCGCACGCGGATCGCGGCATCGCCATCGGCCGCGCGATCGGGTCGGGTCAGCTGCTCGTGCCGATGATGCTCGTGAAGGGCTACCCGCTCGAGATGCAGGGCCGGCTGGCCGAGGCCGTGGAGGTGTGCGAGAGCGCCGTCGAGGCGGCGCGGCTGTCGGCCAGCCCCCACTACCTGTTCTGGGCGCTGTTCGAGCTCGCCTACGCCCGGTACTACACCGGCGAGCTGCCCGCCGCGATCGCGGCCGGCGAGGAGAGCGCTCGCGTCGGCGGGCGCATCGCGGGCGGGACGATGCCTGCCGGCGGCGGCGGGCCGGGCTGGGTGATGGCGATGGCACGGTTCGAGGACGGCGACGTGCAGCGGGCGTGGGACGAGATGCACGCGCTCGGCCCGCCCGACCTGCCGCACAAGATCCCGGTCGAGCGCTGCTTCGACTGGGAGTGCATGGCGCTGGTCGCCCTGGCGCTGGGCCGCCGCGACGAGGCCGAGGACTACGTGCGGCGCGCCGAGGCCATGGCGGCGTCGCTCGGGCTGTCGCTGTCGCGCGCGCTGGCCCTGCGCGCCCGGGCGGCGCTGCTGCTCGCCGACGGGTCGGCCGCCGATGCGGCGCGGCTGGCCGAGGAGTCGGGGGAGGTGGCCGACGGCATCGGGGCCGTGATCGTCTCGTGCTGGTCGCGCCTGCTGGCCGGCCAGGCGCTCGCGCAGGCCGGCGACCGCGCGGCGGCCATCAAGATGCTGAGGAGGGCCGAGTCCGAGCTCGACCGCTACGGCTCGCTGCGCGGCCGCGACGACGCCCGGCGGCGGCTGCGGGCCCTCGGCGCGCGGGCGGAGAAGCGCGGCCCGGCGACCCCCGAGGACTCCGGCGTCGGATCGCTGACTCGACGAGAGCGCGAGATCGCCGACCTCGTGTGGGACCGCAAGACGAATCGCGAGATCGCCGCCGCGCTCTTCCTCAGCGAGAAGACGGTCGAGTCGCACATGCGCAACCTGTTCGTGAAGCTCGGCGTCTCGAGCCGCGTCGAGGTGGCCCGCGCGATCGACGCCGCGCGCACCTCCCCGGAGGTCTGAGGGGTCCCCAGAACCGGGGTCCCCGGAAGTGGGCAGGGGGCGCCGGTTCAGGGGGCGCCCTTGATGTGAGGGGGCACCGGCAGGAGCACGATCCTGTCCATGACCGCCGCAGACCTCCGCATCAGCCTCCAGCGCCTCGAGACCGAGCGCGCCGCGGCGACGTCCTCGCCGCTCAGCGACAACGCCCTCTACATGGACGACCTCGAGGCCGACCTCGAGGCCGCCCGTGAGGCCTACGTCGGTCTCGCCGTCACCGAGCTCGCGACGCTGCGCGCCGAGCTGTCCGGGCCGCAGCGGGGCTGAGGACGTGACGCGCCGGATCTTCACCGCCGCGGTCGGCGTCGCCCTGCTGCACGCGCTCGACGACGCGTTCGTCGGGCGCCAGCCGGGCGTCGACCTCGACCAGCACGCCGTGGCGGCGCTGGTCTCCGTGGTGGTGGCCGCCGGCGCGATCCTCGCGTTCGGCCGCGTGCGCCCCGGCGTCCGCGCGGCGTTGGCGGTCGGCCTCGGCGTGCCCGCGCTGGTCAACGGCGCGATGCACGTGGTGCACGTCGACTTCCAGGGCCTGGAGCGCAGCGACCTGACCGGTGTGCTCGCCGCGGTCGCGGGCATCGTGCTGATCGGCCTCGGCGCCGCCATCCCCTGGCTCGGCCGCGCCGAGCGCTCGCGCCGGCCCTGGGTCACGCGCGCCGTCGCGCTGCCCGCCGGCTTCCTCTTCGCCTTCGTGCTCGTCCTGCCGGTCGGGATGGCCGTGATGGAGACGCACAAGCCGCGCGAGGACGTCAGCTCGCCGCCGAACGCCGCGTTCGCCGACGTCTCCTTCGAGTCGACCGACGGTCTCCGGCTGTCCGGCTGGTACCGGCCGCCGCGAAACGGCGCGACGGTGCTCGTGATCCACGGCGGCGGCGGCGACCGCACCGGCGCGATGGACCACGCGAAGCTGCTCGACCGTCACGGCTACGGCGTGCTCATGTACGACGCGCGCGGGCGCGGCGAGAGCGAGGGCACGCCGAACTCCTACGGCTGGGACTGGGAGCGCGACGCCGCCGGCGCGATGCGGTGGCTGCACGCGCAGCCCGGCGCCGGGCGGATCGGCGCGCTCGGGCTTTCCAGCGGCGCCGACACGGTCGTCGACCTCGCCGCCCACGACGCCTCCGTCGCCGCGGTCGTCACGGACGGCCTGGCGCTGCGGACCATGGAGGACGCCGAGAACCTCGACGGCGGGCTGAAAACCGAGTCGCTGACCGGCTGGCTCATGTTCCAGGCCGTCGGCGTCATGTCCGGGTCCGAGCCCAGCGAGCCGCTCCAGGAGCTCGTCCCGCGCATCCACGCGCCGCTGTTGATGATCTCCGCGGGCGAGTCGGCCGAGCGCGACTACAACGAGCTGTACGCCGAGGTCGCCAACGAGCCCTTCGAGCACTGGAACCTGCCGGAGGCCGGGCACACCTCGGCCGTGCGCGACGAGCCGGCCGAGTACGAGCGGCGCGTCACGCGCTTCCTCGACGCCGCGCTGCTCAGCGGTAGGTGACGTCCTCGGCGGCGAGGTGGGCGTGCTCGTTGAAGCTGACGAGCGACGTCCCGCCGCGGCCGTGGACGATCTTCGTCACGCCGGTGTTGATCGTGACGCGGTTGAAGCTCACGAAGGTCGCCGCGGGGACGCGCAGGAGCGCGGAGCACGCCGCGGAGATCGGGCCACCCGACGTGCACACGAGCGCGGTCTCGCCGGAGCCGAGGTTCTCCGCCAGCTCGCGCAGCGCCGCCTCCACGCGGCCCGCGAACGCCGTGTAGGGCTCGTCGGCCGGTCCACCCTCCCCCGCCTCGATCCACGCGTGCAGCGCGCGCTCGAGGATCGCCTGGAAGTCGCGGCTGGAGACCGGCGGCGCGTCGTCGCGCGGCTGGCGCTCCTCGCTGACCTGCTCGTCGGAGTGGTGGGTGAGGATGTCGCGCGTGACGTACTCGTCCCAGCGGGCGTCGATCGCCAGGTCGAGGCCGAGCATCTCGGCGATGGGGCCCGCCGTGTCCTTCTGGCGCTCCAGCGAGCCGCTGACGATCCTGTCGATGGCGACCTCGCGCTCCTTCAGATCCGCGACGAGCGCCTTCGTCTGGACCGCGCCGTGGTCGGAGAGGACGTCGTAGTTCTCGCCTCCGAAGGAGGCCTGGGCATGGCGGACGAGGAGGATGCTGGGCATCGCGGGTCGCGCATCCTCGCAGAGTGAGTAGTCCTTGCGGAGGAGGGGCCAGCCGCACCCGGCGACGCCTGCTGGCGCCAATGGACCAGGGCCCCGGAAGTGGGACCTTGGATCCATCGAATCCGCCCCCGCCTCTGGAGCCCGCCATGTCAGAGAACAAGAAGATCCGCGTCCCCCACCTCATCATCGGCCTCGCCACCGCGTTCGCGTCGATCGCCCTCGCCCTCGCCGGCGCGGGGCTGCTGTGGGCCGACGGCGAGAAGGACCGCGACGGCTACGTGCTGTCCGGCTCGACCGAGCTGCGCTCCGGCAGCGGCGCGCTCGTCTCGGAGAACATCGACCTCGACGGGACCGACTGGCTCTTCGGCGGAGATGACTTCGGCGACGTCCGGCTGAAGGTCTCGCCGGAGGGCGACGCGCCGGTGTTCGTCGGGATCGCCCGGACCGACGACGTCCGCAAGTACCTGCGCGACGTCGGGCACACCGTCGTCGACGAGATCGACGAGGGCGTCTTCGGCGACTTCTCCACCGACTACCGCGAGATCGAGGGCGACCGCCGCGCCGCCCCGCCGGCCAACGCGGACATCTGGGCCGCCTCGGCGTCCGGGACCGGCGAGCAGAAGCTCGACTGGCACCTCGACGAGGGCGACTGGTCGATCGTCGTGATGAACGAGGACGGCTCGCCCGGCGTGACCGCCGACGTGGAGGCCGGGGCCAAGGCCCCGTTCCTCGACGAGCTCGGCTGGACCGCGCTCGGCGGCGGCGCGATCTTCGGCGGCGCCGCGGCGGCGCTGCTGATCGCGGCCTTCCGCCCGCCGAACCGCCCGGCCGCTCCCCCGATCACGGCCGCGCCGATCACCGCGTAGCCGGCTTCGCCCCTCCCGTCGGACCGCCGGCCCGGGACGTTCGCGTCCCGGGCCGGCGTCGCTCTAGAGCGCGATCTTGATGTCGAGGACCGGCGTGCCGTCGATCGCCTCGAGGTCGCTCACGCGCACGCGGTTCGCCTCGACGGCCAGCACCTCGACCTCGTGGAGGCCGATCGGGTTCGGGCGGTCCTGCGAGCGGGTGGCGAAGACGCCGCGGACCGGGTTGGACGGGTCGTCGCGCGGATGCACGCGGAGGACGTCGCGGTCGGCACGGTGCAGCCAGGTCAGGACGACGACGCGGTCGCCGGCGGCGAGGCCGTCGAGCGCGGACGCGAAGCGGGGGTCGACGACGAGCCAGGCCTCCGGCCCGCCCTCGTGGCCCTGCTTGGGCGCTTCCGCCGGATCGCTGAGCGGCGACTCGACCACGCCGATCGGCTCGAACGTCATGTCGGGCACGCTAGCCGCCGCCAGGAGACGCGGCTCGGTCAACGCGTCTTGGTGAACCTGTTCTGACCGGGGTATCTCGCGAGTGTGAGGATCGGCGTCGTCGTCGTGCACTACCGCTTCTGGCCCGAGATCGGGGCGACCCTCGACGCGCTGTGGACGTCGACGCGACAGCCCGACGCCGTGGTCGTCGTCGACGACTGCTCCCCGGACGGCTCGGCCGAGCGGCTCCGCGCGTCGCGGCCGGACGTCGAGGTGATCGTCGCGCCCGAGAACCGCGGCGTGGTGGCGAACTTCAACGCCGGCTGCGCGGTGATGCGGCAACGGGGGTTCGACGCGATCCTCATGCTCACGCACGAGACGCTGCTCGAGCGCGACGCGCTGGAGGTGCTGGCGGCGCGGCTCGGCTCTTCGCCCTCGGTCGGCGCCGTCGGGCCGCTGCTGGGCTTCACGTCGCGGCCCGACACCGTCTTCTCCGCCGGTGGTCTGCTGTTGCGGGGGACCTGGCAGAACCCGCACGCCGGGATGTACGAGCCGCTCGCCGCGTGGCGCGGGACGGGCGCGCGAGCGGTGCCGTGGCTGGACGGCGCCTGTGTCCTCGTGCGAACCGAGGCCCTCGCCGCGGTCGGCCCCCTCGCGGAGCGCTATTTCCACTACTACGACGACGTGGAGATGGGCGTCAAGCTGAACCAGGCCGGGTGGCGCGTGGAGTGCCTGACCGACGCGGTCGCACGGCAGGAGCCGGGGCTGCTGTCCGAGTACTACCGCGTGCGCAACCGGCTCGGGTTCCTCGCGGCGTGCGCGCCGCGGCGGGTCGTCGCCCGGGCCGTGTGGGCGCACCTCCGCCAGGCCGCGATCGACGTGCGCGGGACGGAGCACGGCGCCGCCCTGGCCGCCGCCCAGCTCCGCGCGATCCGCGACTTCGCGCTCGGCCGCTGGGGCCGGGCGCCGAAGGAGTACCTCGGCGCCCAGCGTCGCGACTACGCGACGGGGGGCGCGCTCGACGGGCCGGTCGTGCCGTCGTGGTCGCTGCCGGAGACGCCGGCCGCCCCGCCGGTCCGCATCACCGCCTGACGGTTACGAGAGGTCACTAGAACACTCGTCCACTCCGGGTCGAAACGCTCCATCTCCCACTTCTTGGAGCTTAGGGTTGCCCTAAACCGTTGAGGAGGACCGATGAGCGAGGGGCTGCCGTCCGTGGGCGGGCGAAAGAGGATCGAGATCACCGAGGACTCGCTGGATGCGCCGATCGCCACGACGGCCCCCTCCCTGCCCTCGCCCGTCCCGCCCGCGCCCTCTAGCCCGCCGCTGCCCGCCGCCACCCTCCCGAAGTTCAGCCCAGCGCCGCTGGCCCCGCGCCGGGCGTCTTTCTGCCGCGCCTGCGGCGCCGCCATCGACGACCGGGCCGCGATGTGCCCGCACTGTGGCGTCGCCGTAGCCCAGAGCCCCGCCGCGCTGTCGACGCACCAGGCGGTCGCGCTCACCATGAACCAGAAGTCGCCGGGGACCGCCGCGGTGCTCTCGCTGCTGTTCACCGGCGCAGGTCAGGTCTACTGCGGGCGAGCGGCGCGCGGCGTCGCGTTCTTCGGAGCGGCATTCCTCAGCGCGCTCCTCATCCTCGTGGTCATCGGCTTGATCCTGTTGCCTATCGTCTGGGTCTGGGCCGCGATCGACGCCCACAGCCTGGCCCAGCGCCAGAACCAGGCGCTGCTGGCGTCGGTCGCGGGCTAGTCGGCCGGCGGCTTCCCGCCCGGCTTCAGTCCCGCCACCCGCCGTGCAACTCGTCCTTCGGTCTCGCGACGGCGACCACGACGTCGACGTCGACGTCCGCAACCCCGGCGCGACCGTCGGCGACCTGCTGAGCGCCGTCCTGGGAGCGCACGCGCCGGGGATCGTCTACCTCGACGACCGCCGGATCTCGGCCGCGTGCCCGGTCGGCGAGGCCGGGCTGTACGACGGCGGGATGCTGCGTCACCAGCCGGGCGGCAACGGCGCGGGCGCCGCGCGAGGCGGAGACGA
>DASVRH010000102.1:0-3158 GCA_036388715.1 Solirubrobacteraceae bacterium
GGGAACGCCATCACGTCGCGGATCGAGTCGCGCCCGGCCATGATCGCCACGATCCGGTCGAGGCCGAACGCGATCCCGCCGTGCGGCGGCGCGCCGTGCTTCAGGGCGTCGAGGAGGAACCCGAAGCGGGCGTAGGCCTCCTCCTCCCCCATCCCGAGGATCTCGAAGACGCGCTGCTGCACCTGCATGTCGTTGATGCGGATCGAGCCGCCGCCGAGCTCCGTGCCGTCGAGCACGAGGTCGTAGTTGCGCGAGCTGAGCGCGCCCGGGTCGCCGCTCAGGTCGCCGAGCGGCGCGCTGAAGGGGTGGTGCAGCGACGTCCAGCTGCCGTCCTCGGTCTGCTCGAAGGCGGGGAAGTCGACGATCCAGAGGATCTCGTGGCGGTCGGCGGGGATGAGGCCGAGGCGCTCGCCGAGCTCGAGCCGCAGGCCGCCGAGCGCGCCGGCAGCCACCTTCTCGTCGTCGGCGACGAAGAGGATGAGGTCGCCCTCGCCGGCCTCCATCGCGCCGTTGACCGCGGCGATGCGTTCGGCGTCGAAGAACTTGGCGATCGGCGAGCGCCACCCGTCGGCCTCGACGAAGACCCAGGCGACCGCCTTGCCGCCGTGGCGCTGGACGACCTCGTTGAGCCCCTCGAGCTCCGAGCGCGAGAGCTCCACCTTGCCGGCGTTGATCGCGCGCACGACGCCGCCGCCGTCGACGACGGACTGGAAGATCTTGAACTGCGCGCCCCGCACCTGGTCGGAGACGTCGCGGATCTCGAGGCCGAAGCGCAGGTCGGGCCGGTCCGAGCCGAACCGCGCGATCGCCTCCGCGTAGGGCATGCGCGGCCATGGCGGCGCGGGGAGCCCGAGCTCGGCGAGCGCGAAGACCGCCTGCATGACCGCCTCGTGCGTCTCGATGACGTCGTCCTCGGCGACGAAGGCCATCTCGACGTCGAGCTGCGTGAACTCGGCCTGCCGGTCCGCGCGCGTGTCCTCGTCGCGGAAGCAGCGGGCGATCTGGTAGTAGCGCTCGTAGCCGGCGACCATCAGCAGCTGCTTGAAGAGCTGCGGCGACTGCGGCAGCGCGTACCACGTGCCCGGGTCGCGCCGGTTGGGGACGAGGAAGTCGCGCGCGCCCTCGGGCGTCGACCGGGTCAGGATCGGCGTCTCGATCTCGAGGAAGTCGCGCGCCTCGAGCTCGCGGCGCATCGTCTGCACGATCTTGTGGCGCAGGACGAGCGCCTCCTGCATCGCGGGGCGCCGCAGGTCGAGGGCGCGGTTGCGCATCCGCAGCATCTCGTCGAGCTCGACGTCCTCGTCGATCGGGAACGGCGGCGTCTCGGCGGTCGCGAGCCGCTCCGCCTCGACGACCTGGACCTCGATCTCCCCCGTCGGGATGTTCGCGTTGACGTTCGCCTGCTCGCGCAGCACGACCGCGCCCTTCGCGGTGAGGACGTGCTCGGGGCGCAGCGCCTCGGCCAGCCCGAAGGCGGCGCCGCTCGTCTCCGGGTGGAAGACGAGCTGCACGAAGCCCGAGCGGTCGCGCAGGTCGATGAAGATCAGGCCGCCGTGGTCGCGGCGCCGGTGGACCCAGCCGGCAACGCGGACCTCCCGGTCGGCGTCCTCGGCGCGGAGGTCGCCGGCCCAGGCGTCGCGATACGCGTTGGCGCGCGGAGGCTGCTGCATGCCGAGGCCTAGACCAGCTCGGTGAGGAACGGATTGGTCGCGCGCTCGCGGCCCAGGGTCGTGAGGCCCATGTGGCCGGGATACACCGTCGCCTCGTCGTCGAAACGGTCGAGCAGGCCCTGGATGGACGCGGCCAGCGTGTTCCAGTCGCCGCCGGGCAGGTCGACCCGCCCGACCGACCCCTGGAAGAGGACGTCGCCGCTGAAGAGCGCCTGCTCGGCCTCCACCGCGTAGGTGACGTGGCCGGGGCTGTGCCCGGGCGTGAAGATCACCTCGACGTCGAGCCCGGCGAGGGTCAGCCGCTCGCCGCCGTCGAGCAGCTCGTCGGCCTCGAACGGCTCGTGGCGGCCCATCCCGAAGCGGGCGAAGAAGTCGGGCTGCGGCAGGATCGGCGCCTCGATGCGCGGGCAGTAGACGGGCGCGCCCGTGTGCTCCTTGAGCGCCGCGCCGGCGCCGATGTGGTCGATGTGGGTGTGCGTGAGGAGGATCGCGTCGACGGTGACGCCGAGCGCGTCGATCGCGGCGAGCAGCTTCGGCGCCTCGTCGCCCGGGTCGACGACGACGGCGTGGTCGCCGCCCTCGGGACGCACGACGAAGCAGTTCTCGGCGTACGGGCCGACGGTGAACATCCGGACGTCGATCACGCGGCGCCCGCCCGGTTCTTCTTCATCCACCGCCGGTGGATCATGAGGTCGGTGTAGTACGTGAGCGGCACGTAGAGCAGCAGCATCGCCGCGGCGAGGACGACCGCCTGGGCGACCTCCTGCTTGAAGACGAGCACGACCAGGATCGCGAAGACGGCGGTGGCGATGAGCGCGCGGTTGAACGCGCTGCGCCACGTCGGCGGCGTCTCCATCCGGTTGCGCCGGCGGGCGGCGGCGTCCTGCTTGATCCCGCCCTTCTCGCCCTGGGCGGGGCGGCGGCCCGTGCGCCCGCGCGCCTCGACCATGCCGGCGGCGTTGCCGCGGTGCTTCGAGCGCCGGCGCTTCCTGGTCTGGGCCATCGCGGATCACTCTAGTCCGAGCGCCTCCTCGACCGTCCTGCGGTTTCGCACCGGCACGCGCTCCGGCCAGCCCTCGAACGCGGCCGCCGGGGCGAGCCCGACCAGCTCGGCCTCGGCCACCGGCGCGTGACGCTCGACGGCGGCGAGCAGCTCGGCCAGCGTCACCGCGCCGTGGTCCTCGACGTTGGTCGAGACCTGGGCCACGCCCGCGCGGACCTCGATCCCGAGCGCGCGGACCGACTCGAGCCCCTCCGGGCCGCCCTCGCGGATCCGCGCCGCGACGCCGCGGGCGTCGTTGACGCTGGCGGGCGGCGCCAGCTCGAGGTTGAAGGCGACGAGCGGCGGCCGGGCCGCGACGAGCACCGCCCCGCTGCGGGCCTCGATCGCGGCGGGCCCGAAGTCCGGCGCGATCCGGGCGAGGCTCTCCAGCCCGCCGGTCCGCAGCTGCGCTCGCGTGCGCCCGCCCGCGAGCGCGCCGTAGAGGT
>DASVRH010000103.1:0-13915 GCA_036388715.1 Solirubrobacteraceae bacterium
GACAACGCGGCGGCGATCGGTCTCGACGCGCTCGTCGCGATCGGCGGCGAGGACACGCTCGGCGTCGCAGCGCGGCTCTACGAGGAGCACAGCTTCCCGGTCGTCGGCGTCCCGAAGACGATCGACAACGACCTCAACGGCACCGACTACACCTTCGGCTTCTGGACCGCCGTCCAGATCGCCACGGAGGCGATCGACCGGCTGCACACGACGGCCGAGTCGCACAACCGGGTGATCGTCGTCGAGGTCATGGGCCGCCACGCCGGGTGGATCGCCGCCCACAGCGGGATGGCGGGGGGCGCGGACGTGATCCTCGTACCCGAGCGGCGCTTCGACGTCGAGGAGGTCTGCGAGCGGGTGCGCAACCGCCACAACTCCGGCAAGACGTTCTCGATCATCGTCGTCGCCGAGGGGGCGCTGCCGAAGGACGAGGAGACGGTTCGGGCGCTGTCGCAGGGCACCGACGAGTTCGGCCACGCCCGCCTCGGCGGCATCGCCGTCCACCTCGAGCAGGAGATCGAGAAGCGCACGGGCTACGAGACGCGGATGACGATCCTCGGCCACATCCAGCGCGGCGGCACGCCGCTGGCCTACGACCGCGTCCTGGCGACGCGCTTCGGCGTGGCCGCGATCGAGACCGCGGACCGGGGCGACTTCGGGAACATGGTCGCCCTGCGCGGCACCGACATCGTGGTCGTGCCGCTCTCCGAGGCGCTGGCCGAGCCGAAGCTGCTCGACCCGGCGTTCTTCGAGACGGCCGAAGTCTTCTTCGGCTAGCCTCCCCCGCCGGCCATGGCCATCGTCGTCTGGACAACCGTCGTCCTCATCCTCTGGCTCGTCCTCTGGGCCCTTGGAGCGAAGGCGTTCGACGCCGCTCTCCTGAGCGTGTCGATCCTCCTGGTCGCCGCCACGATCGAGATCGTGAAGCGGTACCTGCCGAACCGCCGCTAGCGCAGGGCGTCGGCCATCGCCGCCACCACGTCGCGGACGGCGGCGGCGGGGTCGTCGGCCTCGGCGGCGGCGCGCACGAGGCGGCTGCCGACGATCACCCCGTCGGCGCCCGCGGTCGCCGCGGCGGAGGCCTGCTCGGGCGTGCCGATGCCGAACCCGAGGGCGACGGGGACGTCCGTGTGCGCCTGCGCGCGGCGCACGACGCCGGCGTACGCGTCCTCGGCCGAGTGGCGCTCGCCGGTCGTGCCCGCCACCGAGACGGTGTAGACGAAGCCGCGGGCCCGCTCGCCGATCGCCGCCAGGCGCTCGTCGGGGGTCGTCGGGGCGACGAGCGGGACGAGCGCGATCCCGCCCGCGTCGCAGGCGCCGAGGACGGTCGGCGCCTCCTCGAGCGGGAGGTCGGGAACGATCAACCCGCTCACGCCCGCGCGCGCGAGGGCGTCGACGAAGCCCTCCGGGGTCCGCGCCAGGACGAGGTTCGCGTAGGTCATCACGACGACCGGGAACCGCTCCGACAGCGCGGCGGCCAGCTCGAGCACGCCGTCGACCGTCGCGCCCGCCTCGAGCGCCGCCGTCCCCGCCGCGTGGATGACCGGCCCGTCGGCCAGCGGGTCGGAGAACGGGATGCCCAGCTCGACGAGGTCGGCGCCGCCGTCGGCGTAGGCCTCGCCGATCCGCAGCGACGTCTCCATGTCCGGGAAGCCGCCCATCAGGTACGGCATCAGCGCCGCGCGCTTGCCCGAGCGCGCGAAGGCCGCGGCGATCCGCTCGATCCCGTTCATCGCCGATGAACCTAGCGACGCCGTCGTACATCGGTCCACACGCTGGCTCACCGCTAAAGGGTGTCGTAACGTGGGCGAATGATCGTCGCCCGCCGGGCCGCCGTCGCGGCCGCCCTCGCCCTGCTGCTCGCGGTCCCGGCCGCGTCGGCCGCCCCCGGCGACCTCGACCCGAGCTTCGGCGGCGACGGCGTCGTGCAGGCCCGGCCCGCCGGCTCCTCCGAGGCGGCGCTCTACGCGCTGGCGCTGAGCGGTGGCCGCGTGGTCGCCGTGGGGACCGAGTTCTCCGACGACGGCTGCAACGACCCGATGCTCGGGCGGTGGCTCGCGGACGGAACGCCCGACCCCGCCTTCGGGACCGGCGGCGTCGCGGTGACCCCCGTGTTCGCCTGCGATCAGTTCGCGTCGCACGTCGCCCGTCCGCTCGACGTGGTCGTCGCGCCCGACGGCAGCGCGATCACCGGCGGCGACACGGGCGGGCAGTCGGCCGGCAACGACGGCGAGATCGTCACCTCCCACACGGCCGCGGGCGCCCTCGACACGAGCTTCGGCGGCGGCGACGGGTTCGTGCACTACGGCGACTACTTCCACGGCAACGTGAACGCCGTCGTCCGCCTCGCCGGCGGCGGGATCGCCGCCGCGGGCGGGTCCTACGGGCTGCGCAACTCGTGGGCCCTGAGCCGCTACGAGGCCGACGGCGACCGCGACGCCTCGTTCGGCGGCGGCGACGGGTACGTGCAGTACGCCCCGGACGGCGATCAGGGCGTGCTCCAGGCCGCGGTGGCCGACGGCGCCGACGGGGCGCTCGTCGTGGTCGGCAACCTCTACGGCCCGAGCTATCCGGGCACCCCCGCCATCGCGCGCGTCCTCGCCGACGGCTCGCTCGATCCCGCGTTCGGCGTCGGCGGCATCACCCGCGTCCCGATCGCCGCCGACCTCGAGGACGTCGCGGCGACCTCGGACGGCGGCTTCATGACGGCGGGCTGGACGGACGGTTCGCCGAGCTCCTGGCTGCTGCTGAAGTTCGACGCCGAAGGCCGGCTGGACGAGACCTTCGGAGCGATGGGGCGCGTCGACGGGCCGCCCGGGAACGCCGTCGCGCTGGCGATCGACGCCGAGGACCGCATCGTCGCGGCCGGCCGAACGCCCGGCTCGCCGATGGCGGCGGCGCGCTTCCTCTCCAACGGCGCGCCGGACGAGACCTTCGGCGCCGGCGGCCTCGCCGAGCTCCCGATCGATGCCCCGTCCAGCTTCGGCCGGGGAGCGGAGGACGTGGCGGTCCAGCCCGACGGGCGCGTGGTGCTCGGCGGCACGGGCCTCCTCGGCGGGCAGCCCGCCTTCACGGTCGCGCGGCTCCGCGCGGATGGCGCGGACGAAGGCGGGTCGGCGCGGGGCGGCCAAGGCGAGGGCGACGGGTCGAGCGACGGCGAGATCGGCACCGGCGACGGGACCGGCCCCGTGGACGCCGGACCGATCGCGAACCGCCAGGGCTCCGGCGGCAGCGTCACGATCAGGATTCTCAACTCGCGGGTCACGAAGCGCGGCGTCCTCGTGCGGATCACGTACCCCCGCGGCACCGAGGGCACGGCCCGCGCGCGGCTGTGGACGCGCAACAAGGGCGTCCTGCTCGGCCAGCGCACCGTCGTCGTCCTGAAGGGCACGACGAGCCGCCGCTTCCGCGTCCCGCTCAACCGCCGCGCGAAGCGCATGCTGCGCAGCGGCAAGCGCCTGAAGGTCCGAGCCACCGTCCGCGTCACCGGCCTTCCGGCCCGATGATGCGACGGCTCCTCCCCCTCACCCTCGTGGCCGTCGCGCTCCTGCCCGCGAGCGCGGGCGCCGCCCCCGGCGACCTCGACCCGACGTTCGGCGGCGGCGACGGCGTGACCCAGGCGACACCGGGCAGTGACGCCGGGCTCTTCGCGCTGGAGCTCGACGGGACGCGGATCGTCGGTGCGGGCTCGGCGCAGGTTGTCGAGTGCGACCGCGTCGCACTGGCCCGCTGGCTGGGCGACGGGACGCCCGATGCCGCGTTCGGCGGAGGCGGGGCGCACACGGCGGTCACCGGGCCGTGCGAGACCGAGGTCGACGGGCGCGAGCGCGCCCAGCGGCACAACGCGTCCGCTGTGGCGCTCGACGTCGCGCCCGACGGGCGCATCGTCACCGCCGGCTCCGCGCTCGACAGCGACAACGGCTTCGGCCTGTACGACGACCGCGCGATCGTCACGGCGCACACCGCGCAGGGCCCGCTGGATCCCACGTTCAGCGGCGACGGCTTCCTGACCGACGGGTTCCTGCACGGGACGGCGACCGGCGTCGTGCGTCTCGGTGACGGCCGGATCCTCGTCGGCGGCTGGAACTACGGCATCGGCTACAACAGCTGGGAGATCCACCGCTACCTCCCGACCGGCGAACCCGACCCCTCGTTCGACGGAGACGGGAGGAAGGCGTACCCGTGGATCGTGGAGGGCCATCAGGAGCAGCTCTACGGGTTGGTCGCCGACGGCTCCGACGGCGCCGCGGTCGCGGTCGGCTACGCCAATCGCCACGACGAGGAGAACAACCACCTCGCCGGGGCGGCGATCGGTCGCATCCTCGCGGACGGCTCGCTCGACCCCGCGTTCGGGACGAACGGCCGCACGCGCGTCGAGCCCGGCGGCGACGAGGCGCAGCTGTTCGACGTCGTGCGGGCGCCCGGCGGCGACCTCGTGGCGGTCGGGCGCCGGTGGAAGGGCGAGGAGGCCTTCTGGGTCGTCCTGCGGTTCTCGCCGACCGGCGGGTACGAGGGCGAGATCGCGGGCGACGCCCCCTGGGGTCCTCCGAAGGGCACTGCCCGCTCGATCGTGGTCGACTCCGCGGGACGCTTCGTGATCGGCGGCGAGAGCGGCCCGGGCGGCTATGTCATGCGCCTCGACGCGGACGGCGACATCGACAACAGCTTCGGGCCGGACGGCCTGGGCATGGCACCGGTTCCGTTCGACGGCGTCGAGGTCGCCGTCCAGCCGGACGGGCGGATCCTCGCCGGCGGTACCGCCGAGCGCTGCGGGCGCAACGTGATGTTGGTCGCCCGGCTGATCGCCGAGGGCGCGGTGGCCGGCGCCGCCGACGAGCCGGGCTGTCCTCCTGACGAGGAAGAGGGCGACGGTGACGGTGACGGCGGCGGCGACGGCGACGGCGACCAGCCTCCCTCGTCGCCCACCGGCTCAGCGGCGACGGAAGGGGAGCTCGGCGCCGAGGCCCACGCCCCTCCACCACCCCCGCCGGCGATCCCCTTCGCGGCCGCCGACAGCCTCCAGTCCTCCGGCGAAGTGACGATCCGGATCCTCGGGTCGCGCGTGACGAAGCGTGGCGTCCTCGTCCGGGTCACCTACCCCAGCGGCACCGAGGGAACGGCCCGCGCCCGCCTGTGGACGCGCAACAAGGGCGTCCTGCTCGGCCAGCGCACCGTCGTGGTGCTCAAGGGCACGACGAGCCGCCGCTTCCGCGTCCCGCTCAACCGCCGCGCGAAGCGCATGCTGCGCAGCGGCAAGCGGCTGAAGATCCGTGCGACGGTCCGCGTGACGGGGTTGCCGGCGCGCCGCTAGGAGCGCGCGAGGACCTCGGCGAGGTCCTTGTCGCCGCGGCCGCTGAGGCAGATCAGGTCGAGCGAGGACTCGGACGGGACCGCGAGCGCGTAGTGCAGCGCGTGCGAGGTCTCGAGCGCCGGGATGATCCCCTCGAGCATCGCGACGCGGCGGAAGGTGGCCAGCGCGTCGTCGTCGTGCACCGCCACGTACGTCGCGCGGCCCGAGTCGCGCAGCCACGCGTGCTCGGGGCCGGAGCCGGGGTAGTCGAGCCCGGCCGAGACCGAGTGGGCCTCGGTGATCTGGCCGTCGGCGTCCTGCATGATCGCCGAGAGCGCGCCGTGCAGCACGCCCGGGCGCCCGCCGGCGGTCAGCGGCGCGCCGTGGTGGCCCGTGTCGAGCCCCTCGCCCGCCGCCTCGACGCCGACCAGCGCGACGGGATCGTCGTAGAACGCGGCGAAGATGCCGATCGAGTTCGAGCCGCCGCCGACGCAGGCGATGACGCGCTCGGGCAGCCGCCCCGCGCGCTCCTGGAGCTGGGCGCGGGCCTCGTCGCCGATCACGCGCTGGAGGTCGCGGACCATCGACGGGTACGGCGCCGGGCCCACCGCGCTACCGATGATGTAGTGCGTCGTCGCGACGTTCGTGACCCAGTCGCGGATCGCCTCGCTGACCGCCTCCTTCAGCGTGCGCGCGCCGGCCTCGACGGGGACGACCTCGGCCCCGAGCAGCTGCATCCGCTGGACGTTGGGCGCCTGGCGGCGGACGTCCTCGGCCCCCATGTAGACGATGCACTCGAGCCCGAGCAGCGCGCAGACGGTCGCGCTGGCGACGCCGTGCTGGCCCGCCCCGGTCTCGGCGATGATCCGCCGCTTGCCCATCCGGCGCGCGAGCAGCGCCTGGCCGAGGGCGTTGTTGAGCTTGTGCGACCCGGTGTGCATCAGGTCCTCGCGCTTGAGCCAGATCTCGCGCCCGGCGGCCTCGCTCAGCCCGCGGGCCAGGTACAGCGGCGTCGGCCGGCCGCAGAAGTCGCGCGACAGCTCGGCCAGCTCGGCCCGGAACGCCGGGTCGTCGCGCACCTCGAGCCACGCGGCCTCGAGCTCGCCGAGCGCGGGCATCAGCGTCTCGGGGACGTACTGGCCGCCGTACGGCCCGAAGCGGTGCTCGACCCCGGCCTCGACGCGGCTCATACGAGCGCCCCCTCGGCGGCGCGGACGAACGCCTCGACCTTCGCCGGGTCCTTCACGCCCGGCCGCGCCTCCACCCCGCTGGCGACGTCGACGGCGAACGGCTGGGTCGCCGCGATCGCCGCGCCGACGTTGTCGGGGGTCAGCCCGCCGGCCACGACGAGCGGGACGTCGGAGCGGCGCTCGCGCGCGAGCGACCACTCGAACGGCTCGCCGCCGCCGCCGTCGAGCATGTGCAGGTCGGTGTGAAAGGCACGCAGCGAGCGCACCTCGACCGCGGTCCGGACGCGGACCGCCTTCATGACCTTCGCCCCCGTCCGGCGCGCCACCTCGCCGCAGTAGCTCGGGCCCTCGTCGCCGTGCAACTGCACGATCGACAGCCCGACCTGCTCGGCGGTGCTCGTCACGTGGCCGAGCGTGGCGTTCTCGAACACGCCGACGACCTCCACCTGCCGGCGGACGGCGGCGGCGATCTCCACCGCGTCGGTGAGCTTCGCCTTGCGCGGCGAGCGGGCGACGAAGATCAGCCCGATCGCCCACGCGCCGTGCTCGACGCACAGCCGCGCGTCGTCGAGCGACGTGACGCCGCAGAGCTTGACCCGGGTCATCCCCCAACTGTAGGTCGCTTGGCGAGCTTGACCTTCACGCGCTCGCGCTCGCCGGCCCGGATGACCTCGACCTCGACCTCGTCGCCGGGGTCCTTCGCGTCGACCAGCCGGCTGACGTCGTCGGTGCTCTTCACCGGCCGGCCGTCGACGCCCACGATGATGTCCCCGGGCCGCACGCCCGCGCGATCGGCGGGGCCGAGCGGCTCGAGGTCCTGCACCACGGCGCCGCTCTCGGCGCGCAGGTTCAGGTCCGGCGTGACGGTCGCGGTGGTGACGCCGAGGTACGCGCGCTCGACGTCGTCGCCCTCCTTCAGCGTGGGCAGGACCCGCTTGGCGGTGTCGATGGGGACCGCGAAGCCGATGCCGATGTTGCCGCCCTCGCCCCCGCCGCCCGTGCGGATCGCCGAGTTGATCCCGATGACCCGGCCGCCCGCGTCGATGAGCGGGCCGCCCGAGTTGCCCGGGTTGATGGCGGCGTCGGTCTGGATGACGTCGGTGATCTGGAAGCCGTCCGGCGCGTCGATACGCCGCTGCAGCGCGGAGACGACGCCGGTCGTCAGCGTGCGGTCCAGGCCGAACGGGTTGCCGATCGCGACCGTGGGGTCGCCGACCTCCACGTCCTTGCTCGTCCCCAGCGAGAGCGGCTTCAGCTCGAGCCCGTCGGGGTCGACCTTGATCAGCGCGAGGTCCGACGACGGGTCGCGCCCGCGGATCTCCGCGTCGGCGGTCCGCTCGTCGGCGAACTGGACGGTGACGTTGGTCGCGCCCTCGACCACGTGGGCGTTGGTGAGGATGTTGCCCTCGCGGTCGATGACGAACCCGCTGCCCGTCGACTGGCCGCGCTGCGGCGCCCCGAAGTCGAAGGGCGACTGCGACTGGCTGACGACGTCGGCGAGGATGAAGACGACGCCGGGCGCGTCGCGCTGGTAGATCTCCGCCGGCGTGAGGCCGCCGTCCTCGCTGCCGGTGTCGAGCGGCGCCTGCTGGACGATCGTCGTCCGCGTGCCGCCGTCGCCGCCGCCCTCGTCGTCGTCGGTCGCGGCGACGATGCCCCCGCCGATCAGGGCGCCGGCGAGAGCGGCGAGGAGCGGGACGACGGCGCGGCGCATCAGTACATCGTGTCGTGCTCGAAGTCCGCCCCCGTGAGCGCCCGGCAGGCGGCCTCGGGGTCGGGGGCGCGCATGAGCACCTCGCCCACCAGCACGGCGTCCACGCCCACGCGCTCGAGCTCGTCGAGCTGCTCACGGGAGTGGAATCCTGATTCCGACACGACCGTCTTCCCGGCCGGCACGTCGGACAGCAGCTCGAACGTGCGCTCCACGTCGACGCTGAAGTCGGTCAGGTCGCGGTTGTTGATGCCGATGACGTCGGCGTCGATGGTCTCCAGGGCGGTCTCGAGCTCGCCTTCGTCGTGGACCTCCACGAGCACGTCGAGATCGAGCGAGCGCGCCTCGGCGAACAGCCGCTCGAGGTCGCGCGCGTCGAGCGCGGCCACGATGAGCAGCAGCGCGTCGGCCCCGGCCACCGCGGTCTCGTAGACCTGGTAGGGGTCGACCACGAAGTCCTTGCGCAGGATCGGCAGCCGCGACGCGCCGCGCGCCTCGCGCAGGTCGTCGAGCGAGCCGCCGAAGTGGTGGCCCTCGGTGAGCACCGACAGCGCCGCCGCGCCGCCGCGCTCGTAGGCCTGCACCAGGTCGGTCACCGCGGCGCCGGCGCGGATGTCGCCGGCCGACGGCGAACGGCGCTTGTGCTCGGCGATCACCGACACGCCGGGCCGGGTCAGCGCCTCGGAGAACGGGCGGTCCTGCCGCGGGGTGGCGAGCTGGCGCTCGAGGTCGCGGAGCGGCACCTGCTCGCGGCGGCGCCGCACGTCCTCGCGGGTCGCGTCGACGATGCGCTCGAGGACGTTCACGCGGCCCTCGTCAGCTCCACGTAGGCGTCGAGCGTGCGCTGCGCGGCGCCGGAGTCGACGGCCTCGGCGGCGACCCGCACGCCGTCGGCGATCGACTCGGCGCGCCCGCCCGCGTAGATCGCGGCGCCGGCGTTGAGCAGCGCGAGGTCGCGGTGCGGGCCCTGCTCCGCGGCCAGGATCGAGCGCGTCGTGGCCGCGTTGACCTCCGGCGTCCCGCCGCCGACCGCGTCCGGGGCCGCCTCGGGCAGGCCGCAGTCCCCGGGCGAGACCGTGTAGCGCTCGATGCGCTCTCCGTTCACTTCGACAACCGTAGTCGGCGCGGAGGTCGACAGCTCGTCCAGGCCATCCTCGCTGGAAACTACCAGCGCCCGCACCGCGCCAAGGCGCGCCAGGGCCTGGGCCATCACGTCGATCATCCCGGGGTCGGATACCCCGATCAGCTGCCGCGTCGCACCCGCCGGGTTCGTGAGCGGACCGAGGAAGTTGAAGATCGTGCGGACGGCCAGCTCCTTGCGGACGGGCACGACGTAGCGGGTCGCCCCGTGGTGGGCCGGCGCGAACATGAACCCGAAGCCCACCTCGGCGATGCAGCGCGCGATCTGTTCCCGACCGACGTCGAGCCGGGCGCCGAGCGCCTCCAGCACGTCGGCCGAGCCGCTCAGCCCGGTGGCGCTGCGGTTGCCGTGCTTGGCCACCGCGCAGCCGGCGCCCGCGGCGATGATCGCGGCGGTCGTCGAGACGTTGAACGTCGTCCGGCCGCCGCCGGTGCCCGCGGTGTCGAGCAGGTCGTCGCGGCCGGTCTCGACGCGGGCGGCGAGCGAGCGCATCGCCTGGGCGAGCCCGGCCAGCTCGTCGGCCGTCTCCCCCTTCGTGCGCAGCGCGATGAGGAACGCCGAGATCTGCGTCTCGGTCGCCTCGCCGCCCATGATCACGCCGAGGACCTCCTCGGTCTCGTGCACCTGGAGGTCCTCGCGCTGGGCGAGGCGGTCTATGGCCTTCGTCAGGACGGGATGCGGCATGGGCGCCGGTATTCCACCACCGGGAAGCCGAGGGGCGTCTCCTCGACCTCGTCGACCTTCGTCCAGCCCTCGCGCTCGTAGAAGCGCCGGGCCCGGCCCGCCTGCGACGGCGTGAACAGGCGCAGGTGCTCGTAGCCGACCCGGAGCGCCTCCTCGATCAGCGCCTCCATGAGCTTCGTGGCGACGGGCGTGCCGCGGTGCGACGCGGCGACGAAGACCTGCATCACGTGCGCGAGGGTGGGGTCGTCCTCGGGGACCGACGAGGTCTGCGCCGGGATCAGCATCACGTGCCCGACGACGCGGCCGTCCTCCTCGGCCGCGAGCCACACGGCGCGCTCGTCCTCGGCCTTCTCGGCGATCCCGTCGAAGCTCGGCGGCTCCCAGTTCGGGGGCGTGAACTCGCGGTAGGTCTCGAACCCCTCCGCGTTGATGGCGAGGACCTCCGGGAGGTCCTCCGCTGTCGCCGGCCGGATCCTCATGCCGCGCTCTCCACGGCCTCTCCGCCCGCCGCCAGGAAGTTCCTCAGCAGCCCCTTCCCATGGTCGGTCAGCACCGACTCGGGGTGGAACTGCACGCCCTCGGCGGGAAGCTCGCGGTGGCGGATCGCCATGACGACGCCGCCGCCCCGCGCCGAGACGTCGAAGCTGTCGGGGAGGTCGTGGTCGACGACGAGCGAGTGGTAGCGCCCGACGGTGAGCGGCGACGGCAGGCCCTCGAAGATCGTGCGGCCGTCGTGCTCGATCTCGCACGTCTTGCCGTGGACGGGCGCGTGCTGGATCACCTTCCCCCCGAACGCCTGCGCCATCGACTGGTGGCCGAGGCAGACGCCGAGCGTCGGGACGCCGGCCTCGGGGAAGCGACGGACGACGTCGAGCGAGATGCCGGCCTCGTTCGGCGTGCAGGGGCCGGGCGAGACGACGACCCGGTCGGGCTGCCGCTCGAGCAGCTCGTCGACCGTCGCCCGGTCGTTGCGCACCACCTCGAGCTCGGCGCCCAGCTCGCCCAGGAACTGCACGAGGTTGTAGGTGAAGGAGTCGTAGTTGTCGACGACGAGGACCTTCGTGGTGGTCGCTACGGCCATTCCGCCTGCTCCTCCGCGAGCTCGAACGCGCGCAGCACGGCGCGGGCCTTGGCCTCGGACTCGGCGAACTCGTACGCGGGCTTGGCGTCGGCGACGGTGCCGCCGCCGGCCTGCACGTGCGCGGTGCCGTCCTTCATCACCACGGTGCGGATGTGGATGCACGTGTCGAGGTCGCCTGTGTAGCTCAGGTAGCCGATGGCGCCGCCGTAGCCGCCGCGCTTGACGGGCTCGAGCTCGTCGATGATCTCCATCGCCCGGACCTTCGGCGCCCCGCTCAGCGTCCCGGCGGGGAGGATCGAGCGCAGCGCGTCCATCGGCCCGACCTCCGGCCGCAGCTCTCCCGAGACCGAGCTGACGATGTGCATGACGTGAGAGTAGGTCTCGACGGCCATGAACTCGTCGACCTCGACGCTGCCGTACTCGCACACGCGCCCCAGGTCGTTGCGGCCGAGGTCGACGAGCATCACGTGCTCGGCGCGCTCCTTCTCGTCGGCGAGCAGCTCGTCGGCGATGCGGGCGTCCTCGGCGGCGTTCGCCCCGCGGGGGCGCGTGCCGGCGATCGGCCGCGTCGAGGCGTGCCGGCCGGTGACGGTCAACAGCGGCTCGGGGCTCGCTCCGGCGACCTGGAAGTCCTGGAAGTCGAGGAAGTACATGTACGGGCTCGGGTTCACGACGCGCAGCCCGCGGTAGACGCTGAACGGGTCGAGGTCGAGCGGGGCCGTCCAGCGCTGCGAGGGGACGACCTGGAACGCGTCGCCGGCGTGCACGTACTCGACGATCCGCGCGACCATGGACTCGAACCGCTCGCGCGGCATGTTCGACGTGAACGTGGGGCGCTCGCCGCGCGGCCGCCGCGTGCCGAGGTCGGGCACTGGCCCGGCGAGCAGCCCGCGCGCCTTGGCCATCGTCGCGATCGCGTCGGCGTAGGCGGCGTCGACGTCCTCGGGGCGCTCGGCGTAGACGTTCACGAGGATGCTGACGGTGTGCTTGAGGTGGTCGAAGACCACGAGCACGTCGGAGAGCATGAGCGCGAGGTCGGGCAGGCCGATCGCGTCCGGGTTCGGCTCGCCGAGCGTCGTCTCGACGGTGCGGACGAGGTCGTAGCCGAAGAGGCCCACCGCGCCGCCGCTGAAGGGCGGCAGGTCCTCGAGCGGCGCCTGCCGGTGGCGGCCCAGCTCCTCGGCGACGAGGGCGTACGGGTCGCCGGGGTCGCCGAGCCTCCAGCGCAGCACCTTCCGCGGGCGGACGCCGATGAACGAGTAGCGCCCGACCTGCTGGCCGCGCTCGGCCGACTCGAGCAGGAACGCGGGGTACTCCGGGTTGCGCCCGCGGAGCTTGAGGAACGCGGAGACCGGCGTCTCGGTGTCGTCGATGAACGTGTGGCGCAGCGGGATGAGGTTGTGCTCGCGCGCGAGCTCGCGCACCTCCGCCAGCGAGGGCTCGACCTCGAAGGAGACCCCTTCCGCGGCGTCCCCCTCGGGAGGGGTCCCCTCCGGGGCCTCAGCGCCGGCGCTCATTGAGGACCCCTTCGGGCGCGGCGAGGGAGCGGTCGCGGGAGTGGAGCAGGACGGTGAGGTGGTACAGGACGTCGGCCGCCTCCTCGTCGACCCGATCGTCGCTCTCCTCGCGCGCGGCGCGGGCGACCTCCTCGGCCTCCTCCATGACCTTCTCGCCGATCCGCGGCGGGTCGTCGAGCAGCTCGACGGTGTAGGAGCCCGCCGGCCGCTCGGCCTTGCGCCGCGCGAGGGTGCGCTCGAGCGCGGGCAGCGCCTCGTGCGGCGCGGGCACGAGGTCGCCGCGGTGAAAGCAGGTCCGCTCGCCGGTGTGGCACGCGGGGCCGGCCGGCTCGACGAGGGCGAGCAGCGCGTCGCCGTCGCAGTCGACGCGCAGCGCGCGGACGGCCTGCGTGTTGCCGCTCGTCGCGCCCTTGTGCCACAGCTCGCCGCGCGAGCGGCTCCAGAGGTGCAGCTCGCCGGTCTCGAGCGTGCGGCGGACGGCCTCGTCGTTGGCGTAGGCGAGCGTGAGCACCTCGCCGGTGCGCCAGTCCTGGACGACGACCGCGACGAGGCCGCGGTCGTCGTAGGCGATGAGATCGGGATCGAAGGCCATGCGGGCCGGGCATTCTCGCAGCCCGGCCCGCGGTGACCTCAGTCGTCGTCGCCGCCGCCGGCGAAGCCGAGCGCCTTCGCGGTCTCGAAGGTGTCGGTCAGCGCGAGCACCTCCGTCGCCTTGCCCTCCTTGAAGCGCCAGACCTGCACGAACGGCACGCGGATCTCCTTGCCGCTCTCCTTCGCCTTGGCCTCGTTGTGGCCGAGGACGATCACCGTGTCGTCGCTGTCGTGGAACTCGTCCGGCGTCGCCGAGAAGTTCTCCCAGACGTCGCCGAGCTCCGCGAGCTTCTCCTTGACCGCGTCCTTGCCCTCGATCCGGCCGCCGAGCGTCAGGCGGTCGTCGTTGGTGCCGTCCCAGCGGATGTCGTCCGCCCAGAACTCCGAGGCGCCGTCTAGGTCGCCTTGGCCAAAGGCCTCCCAGCCCTTCTTGAGGATGTCTGCGTTCTCTCCCATGCGTTCGCCATACCCGGCTCCGCTTGCGCCAAGTACCAGGAGAAGGCGCGATCCACGAAGGGCGTGAACGCCCGCAATCCGAGGGTCAGGACGGGCGGCGGAAGGGCGGGGACGAGGCGCTGGAGCGCCAGCGCCAGGCCGTACGCGTGGCGGTGCGCGGCGCTGAACGCGGCGTGGTCGCGCAGCGCCTCGTCGCGGGTCTTCGCGCCGTCGAGCACCGAGCGGATCTGCCGCCCGGCCGAGATGCCGAAGTA
>DASVRH010000104.1:0-5427 GCA_036388715.1 Solirubrobacteraceae bacterium
CCAGATCGGCCTCGCGTTCACGCTCGAGGGCTACCGGACGGTGCTCGCCGAGAAGGTGCCCGAGCAGGTCGCCTTCGCCAAGTTCCTGGGCGAGCAGCGCGGCGTCGACCTCGAGCTCTACCAGGCCTCCGGCGACCTCGACTACTACGACACCGGCGCCGACGGCCGCCCGTTCGGCTGCGTCGTCGAGTGGTCGGTCTTCGAGCACGTCTACGAGCTGAAGAAGTGCACCGAGGCGATCACCCGCGGCCTCGTCCCCGGCGGCATCTTCGTGACGACGACGCTCGCCAAGGACTGGACGCCGGAACTCAAGGAGCACTACATCCACGACGCCGGCGACGAGGAGATCTCCGACCAGCTCTTCAGCCAGGAGATCGAGGGCTACGTCAACGAGAACTTCGACGTCGTCTCGCCGCCGGACACGATCGCCAAGCTGCTGATCAAGAAGGGCTGACGCGCGGGCGCAGCCCGAGGTCGGACAGCGGGCCGAGGTGCCCGAGCTTGTCCGGGTTGAGGATCGAGTGGATGCGGACGATGCGGCCGCCCTCCACGTCGATGCCGACGACGTTGATGACGCGCCCCTCGGGGTCGCGGCTGCGGAAGCCGGGCTGGCCGTTGACGACGGCGGGCTCGAGCGTCGCGCCCCAGCGCGCGCCCAGCTCGTAGAAGGCGACCATCGCCCGCGCCACGGCCTCGGCGCCGACCAGCGGCCGCGGCAGCGCGCGCGCCTTGCCGCCGCCGTCGCCGGTGATGACGACGTCGGGCGCCAGCAGCTCGACGAGGGCCTCCATGTCGCCGCGCCGGGCCGCGTCGAGGAAGCGCGCCGCCAGCGTGCGCCGCTGCTCGGGATCGGCGTCGAACCGCGGCCGCTCGTCGTCGACCCGCCGCCGGGCGCGCGAGAGGATCTGGCGGCAGTGCGTCGCCGTCTTGCCGACGATCTCGGCAATCGCCGCGAAGTCGTAGTCGAACGCCTCGCGGAGGACGTAGACCGCGCGCTCCTCGGGCGACAGCCGCTCGAGCAGCACGAGGAAGGCCAGCGAGATCGTCTCCTCGTCCTCGAGCCGGTCCTGGGCGCCGCCCTCGGTCACGACCGGCTCGGGCAGCCACGGGCCGCTGTAGACCTCGCGCCGCGCGCGGGCCGACCGCAGCACGTCGATCGCCAGCCGGGTGGCCGCCGTCGTCACGAAGCCCTCGGGATTCGCGACGTCGTCGGTGCGGTGCAGGCGCAGCAGCGTCTCCTGCGCGACGTCCTCGGCCTCGGCCACGCTGCCCAGCATCCGGTAGGCGACGGAGAAGGCGAGGCGGCGCAGGTCGGCGTCGGGACGCATCTGTCACAGGCTGGCAGGCCGTCTCGTCACAGGGGCATGAAAGTGTTCCTCGCAGGTGCGACCGGCGCCGTCGGCCGCACGTTGATCCCCCTCCTCGCCGACCACGGCCACGAGGTCGTCGGCACCACCCGCACCCCGGGCAAGACCGACCTGCTGCGCGCGCTGGGCGCCGAGCCCGTGCTGCTCGACGGACTCGACCGCGACGCGGTCATGCGCGCCGTGGCCGAGGCGAAGCCCGACGCCATCGTCCACGAGATGACCGCGCTGTCCGGCCCGTTCGACCTCCGGCGCCTCGACCGCACGTTCGCGATCACGAACCGGCTGCGGACCGAGGGCACGGACCACCTGCTCGAGGCCGCCTGGGAGGCCGGCGTGGAGCGGTTCGTCGCGCAGAGCTACGCGGGCTGGCCGCACGCGCGGGTCGGCGGCCCCGTCAAGGACGAGGACGACCCGCTCGACGACGACCCGCCCAAGCGGCTGCGCACGACGCTGGCCGCGATCCGTCACCTCGAGGAGCGGGTGACCGCCCGCGGCGGCGTCGTGGTCCGCTACGGCGGCTTCTACGGCCCGGGCACCGGCATGGCGCCGGGGGCCGAGCAGTGGGAGCAGGTCCGTGCGAGGCGGTTCCCGCTCGTCGGCGACGGCGGCGGCCTCTGGTCGTTCGCGCACATCGACGACGTCGCGGGCGGCACGCTGGCCGCGCTCGAGCGCTCCGAGCCGGGCCGGGTCTACAACGTGTGCGACGACGAGCCCGCGCCCGTGCGCGAGTGGCTCCCGGCCCTGTCCGCCGCGGTGGGGGCGAGGCCGCCGCGCCGCCTGCCGCGGTGGGTCGCGCGCCTGCTCGGCGAGCACGTCGTCACGATGATGTGCGAGTCGCGCGGCGCGTCGAACGCGAGGATCAGGCGCGAGCTGGGGTGGGAGCCGCGGTGGCCGACGTGGCGCGAGGGCTTCCGCGCGGTCGCGGCGAGCGGGGGCGGATGACGCAGTAGGGTCGCCCGCTTGCGGCGGTGGCGGCAACGGGCGTCGGCGCTCGCGGCGATCGGCGTCGCCGCGGTCGTGCTGCGGCTGCTGTACGGGGCCGGGGGTGTCGGGTTCGACACGTCGTTCCAGCTCGTCTGGGGCGACGACCTGCTCCACGGCCGGGTGCCCGACTTCGAGTCGCGCCTGTCGCCCACGCCGCACCCGCTGGCCTACGTCGCCCTGGCGCCCGCCGCGCTGCTGGGCGACGCCGCCTACGACGTCGTCGAGGCGCTCGCCTGGTTCAGCCTCGGGTTGCTCGGCTATGCCGCCTTCCGGCTCGGCGAGGCGCTCTTCGCGCCGGTGGTCGGCGCCGGCTTCGCGGTGGTCCTCGTCACGCGCCCGGTGCTGGTCGACGAGACGATGCAGGCGTTCGTCGACATCCCGTGCCTGGCGCTCGTGCTGCTCGCGGCGGCGCACGAGGCGCGCAGGCCGCGGCACTGGCCCGTCGTGCTCGGCCTGCTCGCGCTCGCGGGGCTGCTGCGGCCCGAGTCGTGGCTGCTCGCTGGCGCGTACTGGCTCTACGCCGTGCGGGGGACGGAGGGCCGTGAGCGGCTCGCGCTGACCGCGCTGGCGGCGGCCGGTCCGGTGGTATGGGCGCTCACCGACCTCGTCGCCACCGGCGACCCGCTGTTCTCGCTGCACTTCACCCAGGACGCGGCGGAGGCGCGGGGGCGCCCGCGCGGGCTCGGCAACGCCGTCGAGCTGACGCCCACGCTCCTCGGCGAGATGCTCCGCGACCCGATCGTCTGGGGCGGCTTCGCCGGCACGCTGCTCACGCTCCACCTGCTCTACGAGCGCGCGCTCCTGCCGGGCGCGATCCTGGTGCTGGGCCTCGGCGGGTTCCTGGTGCTCGGTGTGGCCGACCTGCCGCTGCTGCGCCGCTACATGTTCCCCGCCGGCGCGGTGCTCGCCCTCTTCTGCGTCGTGGCGCTCGCCGGCTGGACGCTGCTCGACCGAGGCGACCCGTGGCGGCGGCGCTGGCTGCTGGCGGCGCTGCTGCCGCTCGTCCTCGTCGTCGTGTCGGTGCCCGGGACGGTCGACGACCTCCGCGCCGCCGCGCGCAACGGAGAGGCGCTGGGCCGTTCGCTGGACGCGCTGCGCGCGGAGGTGGGCCGTGAGCCGGCGCGCGAGGCGCTGCGCCGCTGCGGCGGCGCGCGCGTCACCGACGCCCAGGCCGCAGCCGTCGTCGCCTACCTCGGCGACGTCCGGCTGGGGGACATCGCCCGGGACCCGGGGGCCGCGTCGCGCGGCGTCGCGCTCGCGCCGATCTCCGCGACGGTCGGGTGGGGTGTGTGGACGCGCTGCCCCGCTTGACACCCCGGAAGCTGGAGCTATACCTTCATCGAAAGGCAGCCTTAGCACAGGGGAGACTTTGCATTGAGACGTCGGGAGGACGTACGGCGACGGATCGTCGTCGTGGGGGGCACGCTGATGACGTCGGCGCTGGCCGTCGGGCTCGTGACCGCCGGGGGCTCCGGCGCGTCGCTCGCCCAGCAGGGCTACGGCGTGCCGACGGTCACGCGCACCGTCACCACCCCGGTCCCGCCCGGCGGCGGGGTCGCGATCTCCGCGACCGTGCGGCGCGCGGTACGGCGCGGCCGGTTCGTCGTCGTCTGCCGAATCACCGGCCGCGCCGGGATCCGCGGGTGCCGCGTCCGCGCGAGCGCGCGCGTGAAGCGCCGCCGGCGCGCGGTCGGCGCCGGCACGCGAGCGCTGGCCAACGGCACGGCCCGCGTCTCCGTCCGGCTCAACCGCGCCGGGCGCAGGGCGCTGCGCCGGCGTGCCCTGCGGGTGCGGCTGGCCGTCTCGCCGGTGCCGGCCACGGGCGACGTGCTCGTCAAGCGCGCGCGGCTGTTCCGCCGCCGCTAGCCCGCGACGAAGACGACGTTGAGGACCTCCTGCCCGGTGTAGGGCCGGAGGTCGCCGTCGTAGTGGAACGGCGCGTAGCCGTGGCCGCGCAGGACCTCGATCGCCGCCGGCATGTACGGGCCGTTCTCCATGAAGACGACGGGGTGGTGCGCGGCGAGCGTCTCCTTCAGCCCCTCGAGCACGTGCAGCTCCCAGCCCTGGACGTCGAGCTTGACGAAGTCCGGCGCGAGGCGCAGCTCGTCGAGCGGGCGGACGGGGACGGTCGTCTCGACGATCTCCCAGGTCCCGGTCGCGCCCAGCTCCTCCATCACCGGCCGCTCGCGGTCGCGGACCTGCTCGGGCGACAGCGAGGCCTCGCCGGTCAGCGGGATGCCGTTGAGCGTCGGGGTGTGGAGCGTCAGCTCGCCCGGCTCGTCGCTGGCGCCGCAGAGGAGGTAGTCGAAGCCGTCGATCAGCCGCCTGACGAGCTTGAGGTCGGGCTCGTGGAGCGGGTTGGGCTCGATCGAGAGGATCGGGCTCCGCTTGTTGAAGAGGCGGAAGGCGAGCGCGCTCATGCCCGCGTTGCCGCCGACGTCGAGGAACAGCCCGGTCTTGTCGGGCCAGCGGCCGAAGACGGCGAAGTCGGGCTCGTGCGGGCGGCGCAGCAGGTGACGGCCGACGAGCATCGACCGCCGCACGAGTTGGTGGGCGTGGCGGTTCGAGAGGAGGGCGCGGTAGAGGGCCGCGCGCACTACGCCGTCGCGCCCGCCGACAGGCCGGCGCGCGACATGTAGTCCTGCAGCGCGTCGCCGACGGGGCGCAGCTTGGGGATGCCGAGCTCGTCGGCGCGCGTGCGGGCGAGCACGCCGTTGAGCGGACGGTCCACGCCGCCCGGCCCGATCGTCGTGGTGCCCGCCTCGATCGGGACGTCGATGCCGGCGTTCTCCATGATCGCGACGGTGAAGTCGTACCAGGACATCGCGCCCTCGTTGACGAGGTGCAGGACGCCGGTGGCGTTGCGCTCGACGGCGTCGACGAGCGCCTTGGCGAGGTCCTCGGTGAACGTCGGCTGCAGGCGCTGGTCGGCCACCATCTTCAGCGGGGTGGGCGGGTCAGTCTCCGTGGCTCGGCCGATCATCCGCTGCACGAAGTTGCCGCCCTTGTTCGCGTTCCCGGCGAAGCCGTAGAGGCCGCCGCTGCGGACGACGAGCGAGCCCTCCGCGTAGCCGAG